>NZ_JBQYLH010000015.1:0-143859 GCF_052677165.1 Sunxiuqinia sp. sy24 | reverse complement strand
AGTAGCTCAGCTGATAGAGCATTAGCCTTCCAAGCTAAGGGTCGCGAGTTTGAATCTCGTCTCCCGCTCAACTTAAAAAGGTTGTCAAAATAAATTGACAACCTTTTCCTTTTTTAAAAAATCTATCACTCATCATTATTATCGATTGAGATTTAAAAACCAATCATCCCCAGCAATGTTTAAACTTAAAAATCGATAAGGGGTCTGTTAAAAAAACACCAAATACAATTAATCTTCTTATTTGCCGGAGCCTTGGGTGGGTGGGCATACTGGAAGCTTATCGGATGTACATCTGGCAGCTGTCCGATAAAATCAGTCTGGTACTATTCCACATTATGGGGAGCTGCTGCAGGTTACCTTATCGGCGATCTGGCATACGCGATTGTAACAAAAATAAAGAAGAATAATGATGAGCGAACGATTTAAGAGTATTATCAAATCAGAACGTCCGGTATTGGTTGATTTTTATGCTGACTGGTGTCAGCCTTGCAAATTGATCCCTCCTATTCTGAAGGAGGTTAAAAGCGCCTTTAAACAAAGTATTCGCATCGTTAAAGTCAATGTTGACAACAACCCGTTTATTGCTTCACAGTATCGGGTAAAAAGCATCCCTACGCTCATCCTCTTCAAGGAAGGAGCTATTCAATGGACAGGAGAAGGTATTGTTGATCCTAGCGAATTAAATTCAGTCATCACGCATCACCTCAACAAAAACTAATTTCATCTCAAAACGTCAATCTAAATTATTCCAATTCAAAATCAAGCGGCCACAAGTCACAATTAATCCGTTGTCTTCAAACTTTCCTTGATTACCTCTAACTGCTCCCGGGGATACGCTTCCTGTGGCTTCATTCCCAATGCCTTTTGATAATAGAAGCGGGCCACACTGTAACTCTTGGACAACATAGCCTGATCTCCATCAGCAATCAGTTTCTCATAAGCCTCTTCATTCTCACTTTTCAATTCCTGCTGAACAGATTCAGTGATCTCATCCAGCTTAATTTTTGGATAAGGCTCATCAATCTTTACGGTCAATGACCGGTTGTAGTAGGCTCTTGCCACTGAATAATTTTTCTGAATGAATGCTTCATCAGCCTTTGCAATCAAATCCTGGTATTCTTCCTCTTTTAGTTGAGAAAGCAGGGAATTAGTCAAACGCTGAATTTCCCGGACCTGATCTTTGGGGTACTGCTCCCACGATTTGACTTCAAGTGCTTTGTTATAATAGAATTTTGAAATACCATACTGTTTATCAGCAAAAGCCTGATCAGCCCTTTGAATAGCCTGCTCATAGTCGGCCAGTTCATGCTGGCTCATGGTTCGGTTGATTATCTCCCGAATCTCCTCCAAACGCTGTTTGGGATAGTTTTCTGCCGGCTTTTCATTAAGCGCTTTCTGATAATAATATTGAGACACCTTGTAATCCTGCTTGATGTAATTCTCATCGGCCGACGCAATATAACTGTTATAGACCTCCTGATCATCAGTTTGAACAACCAGAACCTGCGCAGGAGCCGGTTCTTCAACAACGGTTTGTTCTGCCACAAGCGCTACCTTTTCCTTTTCTTTTTGATCGATTAGGACTAACTGATTAGCCGGGTATTGCTCCAGCGGTTTCATCAAAAGAGCCTCTTTGTACTTCTCTTTTGCCTCTATCCAATTTTCGGCATTAAAGAATTGGTCTCCTAGCCGAATAGCTTCTGCGTAAGCAGCCTCCTGAGCCTTTATTTTCTGATTAGCCAGCAGTACTTGCTCTTTCGGATAAGTTTCATCTGACTTGTAAGTCAACGCTTCTTCATACTGACGCTTCGCATTGGCCCACGCTTCATTTTCAAAAAACTGGTCACCTTCCTGAATGGCCAAAGCATAACTGGCTTCCACCCCTTGCTTCTGGCGCAATTTATTCTTCACCTGCTCAATCCGGCGATCAAGCTCTTCAGAGTTGGCCGGGATAATCTCTTTCGCCTCGCTATAATAGGCTATCGCATTCTGAAACTCTTCTGCCGCTTCTGCCGCTGCAATCTTTTGATCATATGCCAGCTGAATAATACGCTGAAGCGAATCCTGTTGCGCCTTCCTCTGCTGCTCCATGCGAGCCATGGCTTCCTGCTCAATCAATAAATCGATTTGAGCAATACGGTCTTTCGGATACTGCTCGTCCGGGAAAATAGTTAAGGCTCCAACCCAATGTTTTTTGGCTGCAGCATATTCCTTTTGATCAAAAGCCTGTTGGGCATCAGCCAAGGCGGCGGCGTAACGCTCTTGTTTGGCTTGCTGAATGGCCAGGCGCTGTTGCTCTTCTTCAGCAGCCAATCGGGCCAATTCTTCCCTCTGAGCCAGCAGTTTCTGAATTTCTGCAATCCGCTGAAGCGGCACTTGCTCTTCGGGATTATAAGAAGAAGCTTCCTGAAATAGACGCAACGCCTCCTCTAGTTGATCGGCCTTGAATGCTGTTTCGGCCTGACGCATCGTTTGCGCATAAGTCTGGTTAAGTTCCTCCCGCTTTTGAATTTCAGCCAGCAACTCATCAATTTTGGCAATTTGCTCCATCGGGTAGGTTTCATCCGGCATCAGCGTGTTCGCCTGCTGGTATAAATTTCTGGCAGCGGCAAACTGTGAGCTATTGAAAGCTAAATCCGCATTCTTAATTTTCTCATTGTAATCCTGCTGCATCTTCTCGCGTTGCAACTGGTCTTGTGCCAGCTGCTCCAAAATCGTTGTAATTCGGGCAATCTGTGCCTTGGCATAAGTATCGTTTGGCTTTATTTCCAAAGCACTATTGTATGAACTCTTCGATTCACTATAGTTTTCTTCCTGAAAAAACTGATCGCCCGAAGCGATGGCATTCTGAAAAGCAGTTTCGCGCTCCTGCTTAACCAGCCGGTCAATCACAGCCAACTGTTCTTTAGGGTAATTTTCTTCCGGAAGCAAACCCAAAGCTTCTTCGTAGCTAAGGCGAGCTACAGCATATTGCTTATCCGCCAACTCAGCATCAGCACGCTGAATAACCTCGTCGTAGGCCGCACGAGTGGCTTCAGCTGCCAACTGTTCCCGCTGCTGCTGAGCTAAAATAGCATCAATCTCCGTTATTTTCTGCTGTGGATAAGACTCAGCTGGTTTCAACCCTAAAGCCATTTGATAGCTATCACGAGCCGCTGAATAATTTTCGGCAGTCAACAAATCATCGCCTGCCTGAATCGCGGCCAGGTAATCGGCTTCCAGCTTTCTTTCCGCCTCTAGCTGAGTCATGATCTGATCAATCCGATCAAGTTGATTCTTCGGATAATTTTCTTGCGGGAGAATTGCCAAAGCCTCCTGATAACTTGCTTTTGCTTGCTCATACGATTCGCTCTCAAAGTCCTGATCAGCCTTAGCCACCAAGGCATCAAACTGTTGTTTTTGTTCCAGCTGACGCATCTTTCCTTCGGTTGCTGCAATCCGGTCTTTTACCTCTTGGTTATCGGGTTTAACCGCCAGCGCAGCATTGAAATCCCCCAGTGCTGCTGTATAGTCAGCTCTGCTAAAGGCCTCTTCTGCACTAGCCAATAACTCATTGAATTGCTCATCCAACTGCTGCTGTTCTTTTATTCGGGCCAGAATATCATCGATCTCCCGAATTTGCGCAGCAGGATATTCTTCCTTTTTCAACTCCAAAGCTTGCGTATAAAGCGACTTAGCCTGCGTATAAGCTTCACCTGCCTTAGCCTCATCTGCCCGATTGATCAAATCAGCATAATTGTTTTCGAGCTCAAGTCGAGCCAGCTGCTCATCCATTTCCTGCACACGATTTCGCACAGCCTCGTCCTCCTTAATCAGCAGTGCCTGCATCAGGAGTTGTTTAGCCTGTTGAAAATCTTCCTGGCTCGCAAACATGGCAGCCTGTTCAACAAGCTGTTCAAATTGAGCTAGCTGTGCCATAGCCTTATCAATCTCCGCAATTTGTTCTTTAGGATAAGTTTCATCCGGCAGGAAGCTAAGCGCCTGGCTGAAATGCGACTTGGCCAAAACCAGATCTTCATCTTTTAAAGCTTGCTCAGCCTCTGCAATACTTTGCTTATAATTTTCACGATTCTGTATCGCCAGTAAGAAATTCTCCGCTTCCGAAATTCGTTGTAAAGCGGTTTCATCATCCGGCATAAAAGTTAAGGCCTCTCGGAAAGCATCAATGGCTTCCTGATAGTTTTCCCGACCAAAAGCTTTCTCCCCCTGCTCCATCAGCTCTTTATACTGTGCTTTGCGCTGAGCCAGTTCCTGAAGAGCTGCCAGCTCATTGTCGATCTTACTAATTTGTTCGTTTACATAGGTAGCCTGCTCCGGCTTGATGGCCAAGGCCTCCTGGTAAAGACTCTTGGCATCTTCCAGTTTGTTATCCGCATAAAATCCTTCGGCACGAGTAATTAAATCCTGATACTGACGATCCAGTTGCTGTTGAGCCATTAACTCTCCAGCCTTCTCAATTTGAGCTGTGGCATAAGCATCCTCAGTTTTTAGCTCGAGTGCTTCACGATAAACCGCCCTTGCGTCTTCATAATTCTGTCTGGTCATGAAGTCGTCAGCCTGTAATATTTTCTCCTGATAAGCCTGATCGGACTGCTGTCGGCGTTCTTCAGCCAATCGCAACGCACTAATCAAATCATTTAACTCTGCAATGCGATCACGAGGATAATCGCGTTCAGGAAAAAGGCTGCTGGCCCGCTGAAGTTGTTCAATCGCCGCTTCATAGTTTTCATCCGTAGTTAGTGAATTTGCTCTGGCTATGGCTCGCTGATAATCCGCTTCACGCTGTGCTTGGGCAGCTCGCTGCTCCTCGGTTAACGCTTGCTCTTGAGCCCGTGCATTAGCAGCCTGCTCAGCCAATTGAATATCGGAAAAATAAACTTCAGAATCGAAATTATCGATGTTAGCATTGTAAAAAACTCTTCCGGCAGGTTTATAGGTAAAGCTTTTGTCAACACCCGGAATTTCCCTTACCAGCGACACATCAATCTCAAAAGGAGGAAATTCACTGTTTTCGTCCAACACATCCTGCGGAATATGGGTTGAAACGATGATCATCTTTTTATAATAACCTTCCTTAAAGAAGGTCATATTAAACTCATTGTTGTAATCAAATTCAAACCGAAAACGGCCACTACGTGGAGGAGTAAAGGTTTGTTCTTCCTCTCCATTCTTCAATATTAAAATCTTGACATCATCGTTATTGCCATCATCGGTACTTAAACGGCCGATAACCTCCAAGGACACCCCTTTCTGAGCATTAGCACCCACAAAAAAGCCCAGACTTAATAACAATAATAAAGTCCGAATTAAAATTCCCCCCAACTGAATTCGCATAGTTTCCTTTTTCCTTCTATAGTCCATACCGTCATATGACTGACCATAGATTTTGCTTTTCGTGACAATTTAAGAAATTATCTAAACTAAATGATTAATTATTCAGAGCAAAACATCAATTGCACCCTGCAAATTTCTAAAAATTAGCTTTTATTACGTTATTTGTAGTCCCAAAATTTTTAGTCCAAGCATGGTATCGATAAAAAGAACACCCTCCTTAGCGGAAGCATTACTCCCAATCGCCTGCCTTATAGTCCTTCTAACAGTCAATGTTTTTGTGTTTGAAGATACTTTGGCTGGCTCCAATCAAATTGCCTTGCTGCTGGCAGCTACCATTGCCGGTATTATTGTTCGGCGCAACGGCCAAAAATGGGAGCAAACTCACAAGCAGGTTGTCAAAACCATCGGATCGGCAATGCCCTCCATGCTCATTTTGTTACTGATTGGGTCTTTGGCTGGCACCTGGATGATCAGCGGCATTGTTCCGGCCATGATTTACTACGGGCTGGATATCATCAACCCCAATCTTTTTTTGGTAACAGCCGTAATTGTAAGCGCTTTGGTTTCGGTAGCCACTGGCAGCTCATGGTCCACCATTGCCACCATCGGTGTTGCCTTGCTAGGCATTGGAAAAGCCATTGGTTTCAGCGAGCCTATTGTTGCTGGAGCGATTATTTCGGGCGCCTATTTTGGAGATAAAGTATCGCCACTGAGCGACACCACCAACCTGGCACCTGCCATGGCTGGGACCGACCTGTTTACCCATATCCAGTACATGTTTTTTACCACCATACCAAGTTTGCTCATTACACTTGTGCTGTTTTTAATTATCGGTTTCAACTATGAGTTCCAATCGTCCATCACCGATATTGAACTTGTTAAAGTAGCTATTGAGCAGATTTTTAATACCACGCCCTGGCTCTTTCTTGTCCCCATTTTATTGTTTGGTATTATTATCATGAAAGTTCCCCCTGTTCCGTCGCTGATGATTGGAACCTTGCTTGGCGGTGCTTTTGCAGTGCTATTTCAGCCTGAGTTGATTCGCGAAGTAGCCGGCAGTGGAATGAGCTACACCAAAGCCGCGTATGTGAGTTTTATGCAAGCCATGTTTGGCGATATTTCGCTGTCGACCCAAAACGAAAATGTCAACCACTTACTAAGCACCAGCGGGATGCGAGGCATGCTCGATACCATCTGGCTGATTCTTTCAGCGATGGTGTTTGGAGGAATTATGGAAGCGGGAGGACTGCTGTCGCGAATTACCCGCCCTATTATGAAAATGGCCAAATCAACCGGTGCATTGGTGAGTTCAACGGTGGGAACCTGCATTTTCTTCAATGCCACGGCCTCCGACCAATACCTCGCCATTGTGGTACCCGGGCGGATGTACCGCAAAGCTTATGAGGAAAGAGGACTAAAACCGGAAGTGCTCAGCCGGACACTGGAGGATTCCGGCACCATGACTTCGGTACTGATTCCTTGGAATACCTGTGGAGCTACCCAGTCACGCGTGTTGGGTGTTGCTACTTTTGACTATCTGCCTTACTGCTTTTTCAACTTGCTCAGCCCAATTATGAGTATTCTGTTCGCCTATCTGAATATTAAAATACGGCGGTTGGTCAAACCATCCGAAGAAGCCGAACGAGAAAATGCCACTGTCTAAAAAAACTATTCTCTATATTAGAGGCAAACAAACTAATCCAGCTCATCATGATTCCAGGGATTGTGTTAATCACGTTCTATTTTGCTTTCCCCGTCTTTCTCATCTATCTCACCCATATTTCGAAGTTTTGCAGTAAGGTTGGCGCTGTTGTTATGGCCTATGTCATTGGTATGCTTATTGGGAACATCGGAATTTTTCCAAAACAATCACAGGCTTTTCGCGAGTTGCTTGCCAGCAGCACCAGCCTTCCGCGCGACCAAGTCAACGAATTGTTCCAACAGGGAATCACTACCGAGAATGATGTGATTGCCAACAATATTGCCAGTTTGCAGGATTTAATCATGACTCTGGTGATCCCCATCGCCATTCCTTTGCTTTTATTTTCACTCGACATCAGGCGTTGGCTGAAGTTGGTCAAAAAAGCCTTACTCTCGCTGGTGCTGGCCATGATCTCCCTGCTGATTGTGATTTTTGCAGGTTACTTTCTTTTGCAACATGGGCTGGCCGAAGCCTGGAAAGTTGCCGGACTCCTCGTTGGAATTTATACCGGGGGAACCCCCAACCTGGCTGCCATAAGCACAGCCCTTAAAGTAAACCCCAATATCTTTATCCTAACCCATACTTACGACATGATGCTTGGAGCTATTTGCCTGATTTTCTTTATGACGGCGGCCCAACGATTACTCAATTCCTTTTTACCTTCCTTTAAAGAAACAGCTCATCTCTCAGCCCGTGAGCTAAGTTTGAGCAGCCAGCAGATGGATAACTACCAAGGGATGCTAACCCGAAAAGGAGCGCCTCAATTACTAAAAGCTTTCGGAATTTCGGTGCTTATTTTCGCCTTAGCAGGTGGTCTCAGTTTATTGGTTGCTCCATCAGTTCAAATGGTGGTTGCCATTTTAGCCATCACCACCTTGGGACTGTTTTTCAGCTCTATCAAAGCCATTAACCGTATTGAAAAAACGTTTCAGCTGGGTATGTATTTCATCATTGTCTTTTCGCTGGTCATCGCCAGCATGAGCGACTTGAGAAGCATGTTTCAGATTCAATTCCTGAACCTCTTTCTTTATGTAGCACTGGCCGTCTATGGATCCATGATTATCCATGTCATTCTCTCACGCTTGTTTAAAGTCGACACCGACACAACCATCATCACCATGACAGCCCTCACCTTCTCTCCCCCATTTGTTCCGGTTGTTGCCGGCGCATTAAAAAACAAGGAAGTAATTATTTCAGGACTAACCGTGGGCATTCTAGGCTATGCGTTTGGGAACTATGTAGGCGTAGCCATTGCGTTCTTCCTGAAAGGCTTTTAGTTATTTCAAGACACGACTAACTCCCGGCAAACAAAAGCTTTAACGAGATGAAAATCCGAGAGTAACACAACTTGTGACAGCGGCGATCAGATGTTGAAGAATAGCCTTGGGCCTGTTCAAATATCATGCTTTTTTCGGTTCCCTTCGCTTAAATTGAAGCAAATTAAAACAATGAAACTATGGCAACGTATGATCCGGCAAGCCGCATTCAGAAACTTCGGCACTTTGGCGAATTTGGCGGCGTAAACCCATCCATCACCGATTCCTCGACCTATACTTTTTTGCATGGTGATGATATGTTTGAAACCTTTCTGGGGCATATGGAAGGCTGTTTCCTTTACTCGCGCCACTGGAACCCAAGCAACAAATACCTGGCCGATGCCCTGGCGGCCATGGAAGACACCGAATCGGCCTGGGTTACCTCTTCGGGCATGGCAGCCATCTCCTGTTCTCTGCTTCAGCTTTGCAGCACCGGCGACCACATTGTAACCAGCGTTACCACCTATGGCGGCACCTTTGCTTTTTTGAAAAATTACCTGAAAAAGTTTCAGATTGAGGTGACCTTTGTCAATATTTCCGACTTAAAAAGCGTAGAAGCGGCCATCCAGGAAAATACCAAGGTTATTTATACCGAAAGTGTCACTAACCCCTTGCTGCAGGTTTCCGATATTCCCCAACTGGCAGCTATAGCCAAACGCCACGGCATTAAATTAATGGTTGACAATACGTTTACCCCCATGATTTTGTCGCCGGCCGGCCTCGGTGCCGACATTGTTGTGTACAGCATGACCAAATTTATTAATGGTAAGAACGACTGCGTAGCCGGCGCCATATGCGGAACCAACGAGTTTATTCATGAATTGTCGAATGTGATTGACGGAACTGCCATGCTCCTTGGCCCTGTGCTTGATCCGCTGCGTTCTTCATCGATTTTGAAAAACCTTCACTCCCTGCATCTACGCATGAAACAGCACAGTAAAAACGCTCAGGTTCTGGCTGATAAACTGGATAAAAACGGGGTATCCATCACTTATCCAGGACTTAAAAGTCACCGACAACATGAGTTGCACAGTCAGTTGATGAATCCGGAGTTTGGTTATGGAGGTATGCTAGCCATCGATGCACGAACAGTTCAAAAGGCCAACGCGATAATGCAAAAAATGCAAGAACAGGATGTGGGCTACCTGGCCGTTAGCTTAGGTTATTTCAAAACGCTTTTTAGCTGTTCAGGCACCAGTACTTCATCGGAAGTGCCCGAAGACGTGCAGCGGGAGATGGGACTTTCGGAAGGGCTCGTTCGTTTTTCCGTAGGCTTGGATAACGACATCGAAGCTACGGCTGAAACCATTCTACGAATTTGCCGCGAAGAAGGCTTAGCCTAAGGACTAAAATAAAGTAAGGAGAATTTGCCTTAAGCATAAATTCTCCTTACTTCATATTACCCCATTAATCAGCTGACGTTTTTAAAACAGATAATTCAGCCCCATGTACAAGCCCGAATCTCCATCACGCTTATCGGCCGCCATTCCATAGTCAATAGCAATAATGAAATTCTCGTTCATAGCGACCCGCAAACCCAGCCCATAGGAGATGTGCATTTCTTCGGCATCATTTTTAAAATAATCGTCCGGGTTATTGGTCAGACTAAATTCATCAAACACATCCTCGTTAATTTGCAAATCAATCTTTTTGGTTACCCTGCCGAAATCCATAAAACCGTTGAGTCCGATATAAAAATTGTTGTTTATCAATTGAAAGCGAGCAACTTTCCAGCGCAATTCGGCATTTCCAAAGAAAACACCATTGCCCACCACGCGATTACGCCGAATTCCACGCAGAGTCTTTGAGCCTCCCAGCCCTTCAGATGTGGAACCGGTCATGATGGAGGTAATCACCTGCGACTGGTAATAAAAGGGCACCTCGCCACCCAAGGTGGTTTGATAAACCAGCCGGTAGGCAAAAGCCAGATCCTTCGGTATCAGGGTGAAATATTCGCGGTGAGTCAAACTCAACTTGCTAAACGAGCTCTCCGCCCCCAACACCTTGGGCGAAACCACCAGCACGGCTTCGGTCCATACCCCACGCATCGGATGTGGTTTGTTATCGCGAGTATCGAAAACCAAGCCTCCTTTAAACACCGGAACAAAACCACCGTTGGCCTCTTGGGCTGAAATTAGTCCCCAGTCCAGGTAATGATTATACAAGCCATCGACATCAGGCAACAAATCTTCTTCGTTTTTCCCTTTATTCAATTTTTCGAGATTCACCGGTGCCACCTCGAAATTCAACAAATTCATCCCGGCAATCCATCGAAATTTATTACTGGCAAGCTTCCCTTGCAAATCAACTTTGAAGCGGAACATTTTGCGGTCGTATTTATAAAACATGCGTGACACATAATCTTCCGACTCATCATCAATCCAGGAATCGTTGAAAACCGCATCGTAGCCGTTGAAACCATGAAAATCATACGCCTGATCGGTCAGGTACGATAAATCGACCGAAGTTTGAAGCCCCTGAATTAATTGGTCCGAATCGTAATAAAAACGGTAGATTCCACTTCCTTTGGTAAAACGTGAAACCTCAAAGTAAAGCGAATGATTATACTTGGGATAACGACTACCATCGCCATAATTATACAAATTAACCAAGGCTCCATATTGAAAGCCCAGATCGGTATCAAAGGTAACTGCCGGTAAAGCCCCAAAATTCCATCCATCTTTTTTGACCTCTTCCTTTTTATTGGTCTGTGAAAATGCTGTCAGGCCAAGCCATGAAAAAAACAGCAGGATAGGTAGTTTTTTCATTCTGATTGAATTTAGTCTGAAACGAAGATAATGGTTTTTGATACGCAAAAATCATCAGTAATCAAATCAACAGAAGCGTATTCAATTCTTCTTTCGGCCCCAATCGGGAAATAAAATGCAAATATAAGCCAGATCATTCTTCAGTAGAAGACCGGATTTCTTATTTTTACGGGGCAAACGCACCAATCAAATTTTGCAATTGACAACCATGACTCAATTTTCAAGGATAGATTCTGATTCAGAAGTTCCCAAATACAAGCAAGTGGAAGACCTGATCCTTTCCGATATTGAAACAGGCATATTCAAGCACGGCCAGCGGATTCCATCCATCAACGAAACCAGCGAAGAGTTGCTGCTTTCGCGCGACACGGTTGAAAAAGCCTATGTTCGGTTGAGAGAGAAAGGAGTATTGTCGGCTGTTCGGGGGAAAGGGTACTATGTGAACAGAACCACTGTAGGCAAAAAACTAAAAATTGCCTTGATCTTTAACAAGCTCAGCAATTATAAACGGAGTTTGTACGCCTCGTTTGTTTCCACTGTTGGCTCGAAAGCCAGTGTAGATGTGTTTATTTACAACTACGACTTAGCTGAGTTTGAAAACATTCTGAACGGCAACCTGACCAACTACGATTATTTTGTCATTCTGCCCCATTTCAGAAATGAACATGCCGATATCAGTGCAGTAGTGAAAAAAATACCCAAAGAGAAAATATTAATCATTGACAAAAACCTGGAGGAATTGCACGACTACCCTGTCGTTTACCAAGAATATGACAAAGACATTCAACAGGCATTGGGACAGGCGCTGGACCTGCTCAAAAAGTACAAACGCCTGAATCTGGTCTTTCCATCCAACGAATATTACTCCAACTACATTAACCGGGGCTTTCAAATATTTAACCAAATGCACGGTTTTGAGTACCAGATTCTGAATTCGCTTAAAGAAGAGGATATTCGCCAGCACGAGGCTTTCATTTTAATTTCAGACAATGATTTGTATGACCTGATCAAGCAAGTCAAGCTTAAAAAATGGATTCCGGGCAAAGATATCGGCATCCTTTCATATAATGAAAGCCCTGTAAAGGAGTTGCTTTGCGATGGAATTTCAACCATTTCAACCAATCACGACCAAATCGGGCAGATGGCTGCTGAAATGATTTTAACCAATGATTTTAAACGTGTTAAAAGTCCATTTGAATTTATTCGCAGAAATTCATTGTAGTGAAAATGACTATTCTGAATTATAAATTGCATAATCAGAATGAAACAATTAACTTGAATACATAATTTCAGATATTCTCTAATATAAAATAAGGTCAGATGAATCAAATTCACATCCTGATTGCCGAAGATGAAGAATTCAATTTCCTCTACTTGGCAGAGGTCCTCAACGAATTCAATGTAAAGCTTTACCGGGCAAAAGACGGCTTAGCTGCCGTCGAAATGTGCCAGTCGCTTCCTGAAATAGACCAGGTTTTAATGGACATCCGCATGCCGGTGATGGATGGCTACACCGCCACCAAAGAAATAAAAAAATTCAGACCCGACTTAACGATTATCGCTCAAACGGCCTATGCCATGGAGTCGGACCGGCAACGGGCGCTGGCTGAAGGTTGTGACGATTACATTTCAAAACCCATCAAACGGAAAGATCTGATTGACATAGTAGAAAAACATGCCCCTAGCTGCTGTCCGCTGCGCGAAAAAGTATAGGGTCTCCAATTTCCTTACTGATAAATCATCTTTTTTGTCATTCCGCCATCGACAATGAGGTTCTGACCAGTGATGAAATCATTTTGTGGATGCAATAAAAACAACACCATATTGGCAATATCTTCAGCCTTTCCCACGCGCCCAGCCGGATGCTGGCGGTGGTCTTCCTCGCGCAGTTGATAAGCCTTAGCCATCGATTTCTTTTTCACCCCCGATACATCAATCCACCCTGGGCTAATGGCATTCACCCGCACATCAGGTCCCAAACTCATAGCCAAGGCATGTGTCAGCGATAGCAAACCTCCTTTGGTAGCCGAGTAGCTCTCGGTTCCCGCCTCAGACTGCAAAGCCCTGGTAGAGCAAATATTGATAATGGCTCCATGCGCTTTTCGCAATTCAGTCTCAGCATACTTAACACACAAAAATGGGCCGGTGAGATTGACCGCTAAAGCACGATTCCATTCTTCCAGCGTTAAGGCATCAAACGGCTTAAAAAGTTGAAAAACGGCATTGTTAACCAAACCATTGAGCTGCCCAAAATGCTCCAGCGACTCCTGAATCCCAGCCTTGACCATCGCTTCGTCAGACACATCGGCTTCAAGTGCCAGCAAATCGTTCGTGCCAAATTCGTCTCTTAGTTCCGCCAGCGCTTCTCCATCGCAGTCGAAAACAGTTACACCATAGTTAGCCGCAAGTAACTCGCGAGCCACGATCTTGCCAATTCCTTGAGCACCTCCTGTTAACAAAATATTCTTCTTCATCCGCGTCGTTTTTTATCTTCTTTAGTTAGACGAGAGGCTTTCGATTTCTTCAAACATGGTTCGAAAACACTGGGGTGCCGTGTTGGTTGCGTTATTTTCTTTATTATAAAATTCTTTCATAAAAGCCCCTGCACCCGACCATACCGTTTGCATCATTCCCTGAAATCGCGGCTTCATTTCAACAGTAGCAGAAGCTCTATAGTCAAACATATCACGGGTTTGCAAAACAGCATTCGCTGGTTTTCGCCAGGGGCAAGTGACCACATTCAATCCCTTCATAGCAAAATAAACAGCTGTTTTATCCGGACGTTCATAATGCCAGTCACAAATCATCACTCCTTTCGAGATCAAATCAATTGCTCGGTGCGTGTTGTTCATGCTCGCCTCCCACATGCCCATTCCTGTTGTTTTTCCATCCAGTAAGCGATCGCCCCAAATCCAAAGTTGACGTCCTTCTTGCGCCAAATGAGTTTGAATTTTGTTGACTTCGCCGGCAAATAGTTCGGCTTTATCACGTCCGGAACAGCGTTGACATTTTTCATCACCAATATAGAATACTTCATCCATTCCGGCATGAAAAGCGTCTGTTTCAAATACCTCACAAATTTCATCAACCAAGTCAAATACGACACCATGAACATCGGGATGCAAAGGGCAGTAGCTCTTGCAGTACAAGCCATCCTCATTAGGCCATTCATACTTTTCGGGCAGCTGAACATGCGGTGTTTCATCAAATTCAGGATAAACCTCAAGTAGTTTTCCCAATCTTGAATGCCAGGACTGGTGTCCTAAAAGGTTAATTTGAGGAATCAGCCGGATGTTAAATTTCTGACAGACTTCAACCATTTGTTTCACATCTTCTTTTGAGAGAGCTACCTCGTCCCGAAGCTCGGGATGCCTTTCGTATTGATAATTGTAATCAACACGCAATACCAAAACATTGACCTGCCGGGAAGCTAGTTCCTCCTCAATAAAACGAACAAAGTCCGCCACCTCATCCACCTGTGGCGCGCCAATACAAAAACCACGGACAGGAAGCTTCTGCTGAGCATATGCCTGGATTGTCAAGCACAATAAGCCAATCAAAACCAATCGTATTTTTCCATTTTTCATAGCTGTGAAATTTACAATTCAAGTTGAATATTCAGTTCCACAAAAAGGACTGCAAGACCAAAGATACGCTATAACATTTCAAAGAACAATGGCATCAAGCCGTTGTAAAACTTACCACACTTTCAACTTTAACTGTCCGGCTTTGGCATTTTCAAATGGTCCGGCTACAGGATTATTATGATTTCTTTTATTTTCAAAATAATCAGAATCTATCGTTAAAGGAGTACCGTCAGGATTCTCAAACAATTGCTTAGGCATCATGGCTCTCCCAAGCATTTGAGTTGTTACCAGTTGATTTTTTAGCTTTAAAACCGAACCGTCAACCATCAGCCCGAGGTAAACCTCATCTCCTACTTCAACAACATTGAGCTCTGGATTGAAGTCGGGCTTTTCAATATAATTCACCTCCTCATTGTAGTGCTGTGAACCTGCAAAATAGACATTCCCATCAATCCACACGTGCAACTTAGCATTTTCGTACCCTCTTACGCCAAAATTAAACCTCGAACTATTCATTCCCCGAACGTCATCACAATGAACAAGGATATTGTTATAGTACCGATCATCGCCGGAAAAAATAGTTGATAGTCCGGCTACTTCGGTTGAGTGAATTAAATGATAAGGTGTAAATCGGTTAGGTTCTGTCCACATACAAATCTGACCCGCAATCAGGTTGTGCACAAAAGCTACCCCCTGAGATTGATTCCTGATACTCGCAGCAGATAGCAATAAGTTATTGTCAACCAAAGTAGGTCCATGATTGACTTCCAGAAAAAGGTCTTCCAAATCGTTATTATACAACAAGTTTTTTGAAACCCGACTTCCCTGAGACATCCAGTCAAGCCAGATACCACGACCAGTCGAGTGAATGCGGTTGCTTTTTATGACGGCATCGATAGCTGCATGAAACTTGATTCCCCCAATTTCAGCTCCAGAAAATTGTCTTTTTGTCCAGACATCATGGATATGGTTGTTCTCAATCGTGCTAAAGGCAGCCCCCATACTTCCGCACATGCCAGTTTGTTCGCAATTAAATATTTCGTTGTTTCGTACCACATGCGAGCCAATATTCTCCTTACTCCATCCATTCCTTAATGTATTGAATGTTACCTCTATGTAATGGAGCGAACCGTCTAGTTTCGGATTAGCCGACCAAACATTATGTCCTGTCCCGCGCTCTTTCCCCAAGGTAATGCCGGAACATTTCGAATCGTGAATTACGTTGTCTTCAATAATCCATCCTTTGTTCCAATGTGTGGCAATCATGCCGATTTGCTCTGCAGTAGGTGCTCCCCACTGAGTTGCTGCCTGGCTAATATGGAAACCACGAATGGTAAGATAGTTAATCCCTGGCTTTTCAGGGTAAAAACAGGTTCTCCGGGTACTTATCTCCACCAACTCCTTATTCGGATTATGTTGATGAAAATTGGCCCAGATGGTTGTTATCTTATCATCGCTTTCGCAGTACCACGTGTAAGTAGAGCCCTCCGGATCCTGAATTTTAGTATCCGGAACGGGGCTGAATACCTTTTCCATATTCTCTTTTTCATAAAGAGACTTTCCATTTAGAAACACCTCTCCTGTATGATGAATCCGGCCATGGTTGTGAAACCAATCGCCAAAGATTGAATCTTGATACGGATTATACTCTCCAAAAAATGAGTTTGGAATAGTAACCTTCCAGACTCCATTCTTCAATTTCTCCCACCCGGTTATAACTTCCGAGCCTTTAATCTCCACTTTTTCGCCTTCAGCCGCACGATAAACAATTCGTTCAGCATCCGAATTGCCGCCCCTTGGAGGATTCACCCATTCGCGATAGGTTCCTTTGTAAACTGTTATCACATCGCCAGGCTGAGCTAAATTCGCTGCTGACTGGATGGTTTTCAATCTTTTTTCAAATGAACCTGGATTTTGGTCATCTCCTTTTTTCGAAACATGGTATTCTTTTGCAAAGGCAGTATTTATAAATATGCCTAATAATAGTAAGATCAATAATCTTCTCATGGTTTGTCTAATTATGTCAACATTATTCGTTCTATGTTGGTTAATTTCGATCCATCGTTACCACACTTTCAATTTAATTCTACCAATTCCAGGATTCTTAAATGGCCCTGCAGATGGATTTTTCCTGTTTCTTTTCGTGCCGAAATAATCTCTGTCTATTTTCAAGGCTGAGCCATCGGGATTCTCATACGCTTGCTCCGGAATCATGGCTTTACCTAATAGCTCCGTTGTTACAAGTTTATTTTTCAAATTCGTACAAGACTTATCAAGCGTGATTTCAAGAAATACACTTTCACCTTCTTCAATAATTTTAATCTTTGGATCAAAGCCTGGTTTTACGACATTGTTGCTTGCTCCTTCATAAGGCTTTGCTCCGTTTAGGTATGCATTGCCATTAACATGCATGGGCAATTTTACCTTTTCGTATTTATCAAGTCCATCACCGGAAAAGATATTGTTGTAAAACCGGTTGTCACCACCTGGAATATCTTTTATATCAACCAAGTCGGTAGAATGAGGCTTAAAGTAAGGGGTGGCCCTCCATTCCGACCGGGTAGATATCCTTCCAGCTACAAGATTATGAACATACGCACCTCCAACTGACCATTCTTTTATTCCATCTTCTGATAAGAAAATATTGTTAGCAACCAGGTAGGGTCCATGATTTACTTCGCTAAAAAGGTCGCAATCCGAATTGTCATAACAGAGATTCCCTGATAAACGGGTTCCCTGGGTCATCCAATCCATCCACATCCCTCTGCATGCATTGTGGATGCGATTTTTTTCAATTACGACATCGATGGGAGCATGAAACTTTATGCCCGCGATTTCAAAGCCTGAAAACATCCTTTTAGTCCAGATATTATAAATATGATTCCCGCTTACATGGCTAAAAATGGCGCCTAGACTCCCGCAAATGCCTGCCTGTTCGCAATCAGATATTGTATTGTTACGTACAATGTGTGAACCGATTGTCTCCCTATCCCAGCCATTCTTGATTACATTTTTTACTACCTTGATATAGTGCTCATTCCCATCTCTGCCTTTGTTGTTATCTGCTGACCAGGTATTGTGGCCACTCTTACGATCTTTTCCAAGCGTAATTCCTGTACATTTGGAGTTGCTTACCACATTATTCTCTATTATCCAGCCTTTACTCCAGTTAGTGCCAATAAGCCCGATTTGTTCAGCAGTAGGTGCTGCCCATTGCGTTGCAGCCTGACTCATATGAAATCCGGTTACCGTGATGTAATTACAACCAGTTGAGTCAGGATAAAAACAATTTTCCCGAACATTGATTTCAACCAATTCTTCATTGGGATTGAAATCATGAAAATTGGCAAACAGGTAGGTATTTTGCTCATCGCTTTCACAATACCAAGTATAGGTAGATCCTTTCTGATCTTCTATCCCTTGTAATGGTTGTGGATTGAATACTCTCTCAATCAAGTCCATCTCATAGAGTGACTTACCGTTAAGATAGACTTCGCCGGTATGATGATCTCTTCCCAAACGATGAAACCAGTCACCGGTAATGAGATCCTTATAAGGATTATAGTCCCCAAAGAATGTATTGGGAATGGTCACTTTCCAGACTCCTTTGGAAATCATCTGCCAACCGGTAATTGCTTCCGAGCCTTTGATTTCTACTTTCTCACCTTTAGCAGCCCGGTAAGTAATTCTTTGAGAGTCGGAAGTGCCTCCACGAGATGGATTTACCCTTTCACGATATATTCCCTCATGTACGGTTATCACATCACCGGGCTGTGCAATCTGTGCTGCTGCCGAGATGGTCTTGAGCGGGCTTAAGGCCGATCCGTCATTATTATTGTTCCCACTTTTAGAAACATGATATTCTTTGGCAAATGCACTATTATAAAGCACAAATGCAACTAGAATAATTAAGCATTTTTTCATACATTTCTTTTTCTAATTATTGAATTCATGAACAGCATCCAGCATCGCAATTACATTCTCCACCGGCACGTTGGCCTGAATATTATGAACGGTATTGAAAACGAAACCTCCATCCTTTGAGAAGATCTCACACATTCTCAGAACCTGCTCTTTTACTTCCTCCGGTTTCCCAAAAGGCAGCATTTTTTGGGTATCAACACCTCCGCCCCAAAACACCAGATGATCACCATACTCTTTTTTCAAATGTTCAGGCACCATTCCGGAAGCATTGATCTGTACCGGATTGATAATATCGAACCCCGAGTCGATAAAAGGCTTCATAAAAGACTCCACAGCCCCACAACTATGTTTAAAGGTTTTCCAACCGGTATTTTGATGAATCCAATCGTTCACTTTCCGGTAATAAGGAGCATAAAGTTCTTCGTAGGCCTCCACCGAACAAAATGTTGAATCCTGTGTTCCAAAGTCGGTTCCACAGATAAAAACCGCATCAATATTTTCTCCAACAACTTCATAAGCTCTCTTCAGGTTCTCAACGGCAATATCGGTCTGCTTATCGAACACCTGATGCAAATAATCGGGACGCATAAGAGTGGACATATACCATTCGGTAATGTCGCGGATTCCTTTGGGATTTTTCAGATTCATAGCTGTAACCAGAGCGATATCTCCTAGTCCGGTTCCTCCAAAATTGGCGATGACTCCCTTACCTGAAGTAGCTGCTTTTAAGGCTTGTTCCTTCCAATAATTCAAATCCTCTTCGCTAAAACGAGTAAACTCCTCGAGATTATCTTCCGGATTAAGCTTTGAATCGTCAATAGGCTCCTGGCGAACAATGGCATCAAAGAAAAAGCTGGCTTTAGGCATTTTCGCACCTGCAGGAACTGACCGATCCCCTTCGGGATGAATCAACAGGTCACCCTTGCTATCGATAGTTGCATTGAAGTTGCCTGGCACCAGAATCTCCTGTCCCCAAAAAGTTTTAAAAGGCTTCCACTTCTCTTGCGGAATTCCGAACATGTTGTTCTTTCCCCATAATCCGATCACGTCAACTCCTAACACATCCAGCAAGTCATCGTCAATTTCTCCAAGCATCTGATAGGGTTCGATCACTTTTACCAGTCGTTTTTCAAGACCATAGTATTCTCTTAGCTGCTCAACAATACGCACATGAATACCTGTTACGGCATTTGATCCAAAATCAATTGGAATTTTATCAGGCTGCTTGTGGTTTAATGAACTCCTTAAACAATCTCTTGACTTCATCTCGTTGCTATATAGGTTAGTAATATTTTTTATAATCATCTCGCCCCTCCTTTATGGCTCACCATTGCCGCATTCGGGACTTTCAAAATCAGCTTTCATTACAGTGATCCCCGGTCGTTTATCCTTCCCATGCTACGTACCTGACGATCTTTCCCGGAAATGATCATCGTTATCATGGTCTTTCCCATCTCTTTAAAATCCGTTGAAAGCGTGGTTATTCCTCCGGCAGCAATACGCTTCATCGCAGTATCATTATAAGAGATAATTCCAAGGTCTTTCCCGATTTCCCACCTTCTATTTTGAACGACTTCAACCACATCTACCAGGTCATGATCTTCAATTACAAACCATGCCTGCCCTTTATCTATGCGTGTGAAATCTACCCTATCTACTACTTCTCCAATAATGTTAGCATCATCACATAGTCTTTCAAAACCGTTGACAATTGAAGCGGGATGATTTAAATGAGAGGGGAAAACAAGAATTACTTTATCATATTTATTGAGATGATCTTTTATCGCGAAAAAACCATCATATACATCTTGTCCATAATCCTGGAAAACAGCAGGCACCCGCTTTGGAATCATCTCATTTCTATCCAAAATGTAGAGTTTATCGCGGGGCACCAGTTTCAAACTTTCTTTAACCTGACTACCAGGGAAGGGCATTACAATGTAGTGCGTAAAATCCCCTAAATTTTCAATAATTAGCTTATTGAAAAGACGGGGATTGTAATGATGAAAAAAAAGCTGAATTTCGCCTTTCTTACTTAGTCCCTCGAGCATAGAGTGATAAAGGTCTCTCTTGTACGCCGTAAATTCATCAAACAAGACAAACAATCGATATACCTTTGCCAAGCGTGTTTTAGCCACAAAAAAACCTTTTCCAGGAATAGCAGTAATCACTCCTTCCTCCTTCAATAAGTCAATCGCCTTAAGAATGGTTTCTTTCCCTACGCCAAGATTTTTACGCAACTCCGTAATCGAAGGCAAACGATCTGATTTCTTCAACTCTCCTTTTTCAATAGACCTTTTAACGGCGTTTACCAACTGAATATACTTGGCATATCCAGCAAACTCATTATCCTTATATATCTGAAAGAGTGACATAACACTTACCAACTAATCCGTTCTGTTCCGGTATGCTAATTTAGGTTTTTATTTTAATTCACAAGCTTAATTCTAGAAATATTTTTCATTGAAATTGAAAGAAGAGAACTCTGCCTTTTAGCACTAGTACGCCGAAAAAGAGATACTCAAGCCAGTTTTAATCATACAGTTCATAACACTGGAAGTGCTACATTTGACTGTACGGTAAGTCAAGTACTATTTTTACTTACTTACAATTATGAATCAGATGAGGAAAAAGTTTGACAAGGAGTTCAAGAAAAAAGCAGTAGAACTTTCTTATGCAATAGGCAGTGCCAGTGAGATTCTCGAGGAATTAGGGATAGACAGAGCATTACTTTACCGTTGGCGTAAAGAGTTTAAACAATATGACAAGAATAGCTTCCCAGGTCATGGTAATCCCAAGATGACAAACTTGGAACGTGAGAATGCCCGATTGCAAAGAGAGCTTAGGAATGCAAGAATGGAAAGGGACATCTTAAAAAAGGCAATCAGCATCTTCTCCGTGAGCGATGGGAAATCTACCAATTTATAAGTGACCACCGACCCCGATTTTATACCCGGATGATGTGTAAAGTGTTTAAAATAAGCAAAAGCAGTTATTATCGATGGATGAAAAGTGGTCCATCTAAACGTTGGCTTGAAAATGAACAGCTGCTTGTGAGTATAAACAGAGTCTTTGAGGCTAGTTCAGGCAGCTATGGAAGTCTTCGGATTGCCACAGAGTTAAATACGCTGGGTTTTCAGGTATCAAGACAGAGAACTGCAAGGATTATGAAAGCGGCAGGAATACGAGCAAAACGAAAAAAAAAGCTTGTAACGACTACCGATTCCAGACATGGTTACCCAGTTGCCCCCAACGTATTGAATAGAGCGTTTACGGTAGCCAGACCAGGTCAGGTTTGGGTCTCTGATGTAACCTACATCAGAACCAGCAAAGGCTGGCTGTATTTAACTGTTATTATCGATTTGTTTGACCACAAGGTTATAGGATAGGCAATGAGCAAAGGCATGCGTGCGGAAGAAACCACAATTGCTGCATGGCGGATGGCAATTAGCAACAGCCCAATTACGCAAAAACTCATTTTTCACTCAGACAGGGGGATTCAATATGTCTGTTCGGCATTTACCAATGTATTGGATGCAAACAAATGGGTGTGCAGAAGTATGAGCAGAAAAGGATATTGCTGGGATAACGCAGTTGCTGAAAGTTTCTTTAAAACGATAAAAGTTGAGTTCGTGTATAAAAGTCAGTTTTCAACTCAGGACCAGGCAAAACTATCCTTGTTCAAATGGATTGAAACATGGTATAACCGCAAAAGAAGACACTCGGCTTTAGGGTATAAAACAATGGAAGAATTTGAATTAATAAATAACAATCAAAGAATTACAGCATGACTCTTAACTAATCGTACAGGGTTTTGTTGCATATCCAGGTGTTTAGAATCGCATTTTTGTCTATGGTAAATAAGTAGGATTCAAATGATCGTCCCACTAATAATTCTTCGCGCACCTTCCATACATTTAAAAACACGTCCTGCACAATTTCCTCGGCTTCTTGCTTATTCTTCAAATAGCCCAAGGAAAAATGATAAATCTTTCGACTATACTTTTCAAATAAAATCTGAAAAGCATAAGACGAACTGGATTTCAATTTAACAACTAAATCCTTATCCTGATATAGATGCTCATTATCCAAATTGATCTGAATTATTAGTTTGTGAGCTCAAAAGTAGGGATTTTGATGAAATCAACAACTAAAAAAAACCAGCCCAATGCTTGGGCACCCCATGCTTGTGAGAGCTCCGATCCGATTTATAACCACTTCGTCATTTTTCAAGCCCCATAGCCTCCTGATATACAAGCAAAAAGTGAAAGATCAATAACCGACACCGGTTTAAATGACCTTTCACTTCTTCGTGATAAATTATGCAAGTAACGCTATTTGACTATAAAAACGGCACGACAGCATCAGAAGGATAAAAGTAAATAATGAAATCCATCTCCCTTTTTTATTTCGTACTTTACAAGTTTATCCAGGTTATAGGTTACTTTTTCAATTCTCACAAAATGAGAATAAAACTCAAAATCATATCCAATATAATTATTGGATGTAGGCTGAGACCAAGATTGCCCTTCTCCAACACTAACCACACGATGAATATCGTTTTCCTCCATCACTTTATGAAGCTCTTGGGCAACTATTTCAGCATCTGAGAAATCATCTTCTTTGCAAGATGTAACCGCAAAAAAGAGACTTAGCAACAATAAAATACTTAGCTTCTTCATGGTTTATTTTATCTATACGAAAGCAAATATCCCTTATTTTTCATTTGAAAATGAATAAGGGAAGTCAGCTTCCTTGGTTCCACGTTTTTTGTTGGGTTTTTCACCCATTTCAAAATTGATTGTGGCTCCATTCATCAATTCATCGTAATTAAAATAATTCTTGCTGTACGATTTTCCATTCAGCTTGATGGACTGAATGTATCGGTTATCGGCACTATTTTCAGGTGCATTAATCTCAATGGTCTTCCCATTTTCAAGGCTCACCGTAATCTTCTTGAACAATGGTGCTCCAATCACATATTCCGGAGTCGCCGGTGCCACCGGGTAAAAGCCCATCGCACTAAACACATACCAGGCCGATGTTTGCCCGTTGTCCTCATCACCGCAATAACCATCCGCCTGAGGCGTGTACAGACGATCCATCACTTCGCGCACCCAGTGCTGCGTTTTCCATGGCTGTCCGGCGTAGTTGTACAGGTAAATCATATGCTGAATAGGTTGGTTACCATGCGCGTAGTTACCCATATTCATAATCTGCATTTCGCGAATTTCATGAATCACTTGTCCGTAGTACGAATCATCGAAAATTGGAGGAACCACAAAAACAGAGTCTAGCATGGTCACAAACTCTTGCTTCCCGCCCATCAGGTCAATCAATCCCTCTACATCATGAAAGACCGACCAAGTGTAGTGCCAGCTGTTTCCTTCGGTAAAGGCATCGCCCCATTTAAATGGGCTGAACGGTGACTGAAACGAACCATCCTCGTTGCGCCCACGCATCAGGCTGCTTTCCTTATCGAACACATTCTTATAGTTCATGGAGCGTTTGGCAAAAATTTCAATTTCGCTTTCCGGTTTTCCCAATGCTTTTCCAAGCTTGTAAACACAGAAATCGGCAAAAGCATACTCCAGGGTACGGGCAACATTCTCGTTGACACCAACGTCGTAAGGCACATAACCCAACTCATTGTAGTAATCAACGCCATAACGGCCAACCGAATTCAGCGGACCTTCATGCGTGGTGTTCTTAACCACCGCATCCCACAAAGCATCGATGTCGTAACCACGGGCGCCTTTCAAATAAGCATCAGCCACAATGGTAGCCGAGTTGGAGCCAATCATGCAATCGCGATGGCCGGGACTTGCCCACTCAGGCAAAAAGCCGCTTTCCTTGTAGGTATTGGCCAGACCTTCCTGTATCTTTTCATTCAGCTCAGGATACATCAGATTGAAAAAAGGAAATACAGCCCGGAAAGTATCCCAAAAACCATTGTCGGTGAACATATATCCTGGCAACACTTCGCCATTGTAAGGACTATAGTGTACCACCTCGCCATTGGCATCAAACTCATAAAACTTGCGGGGGAAAAGCAACACACGGTATAAAGCAGAATAAAACGTTTTGATTTGGTCATCCGTGCCGCCCTCAACTCTAATGCGCGAAAGCTCTTTATTCCAAATCGATTCGCCTTTGGCTTTTACTTCATCAAAAGAGTCGTTGCCCAGTTCCTTCAGGTTGCGTTCAGCTTGTTCGTAGCTGATAAACGATGAGGCCACACGGGCATGAACCTTCTCCCCTTTCCGGGTTTTAAACTGAACGGCTGCACCAGCATGCTCATCTTCCAACGCGCTTTTTCCTTCAACCACTTTGTCTTTGCTCCAAACATCGCTGGTAACAAAGGGCTTGTCAAAAACCACCACGAAGTAGTTTTTAAAGTTGTCTGGCACCCCGCCACTGTTACGGGTTGTATAGCCAATAATTTTATTCTCTGAAGGAATCAGTTTCACGTACGATCCCTGGTCAAATGCATCAACCAAAACGTAGGCATCTTCCGTTTCCGGGAAGGTAAAACGAAACATCGCTGCCCGCTCTGTAGGAGTAATTTCCGTCACCACGTCGTAGTCGGCCAGGTATACTTTATAGTAATGTGGTTTGGCGGTTTCTGCCTTGTGCGAAAACCAACTTCCGCGTTCATGCTCATCAATAACCAATTTACCGGTCATCGGGAAAAGCGAAAACTGTCCATAATCGTTAATCCACGGGCTGGGCTGGTGTGTTTGTTTAAAGCCACGAATTTTGTTGGCATCGTAGCCATAAACCCATCCGTCTCCCATCTTATTGGTTTGTGGGGTCCAGAAATTCATCCCCCAAGGCAAAGCTATGGCCGGGTAGGTATTTCCGTTGGATAATTTGAATTCTGAGTCGGTACCCATCAGGGTATTCACATAGTCAACAGGTTGCAACTTTTGTGCGTGAGCCTGATAAGCTGACACGCCTAAAAGCAAGGCAAATAAAATCATCAATCTTCTCATGGTTATTTCAATTTTTTTAAACGATTTGAAAAACAAGCGTTTGATTTGTCAGGTTTAGGGGTGCACAGATAAGGTTTCTAAAACTAGTAAAGCCAGCAGGTGAAAATTACTCACCTGCTGATTAGCCATTTATTATTACAATGGATTCATTTCAATCCAAATTGCGTTAAGAGGATTAATAAGCTGATGTTGGTCTGGCCGATTGAGCCGATCCAAAATCACGATTAGGTTCCGATCCCATAATGAATTTCAATGTTCCGCCATTCAGAATCGTTTCATGCGAAATATACGATTTAGCATAGGCTTCGCCATTCAATTCAACAGCCTGAATATACATATTTTCGGAGCTATTGTTTTCAGCAACAACGGTAAAGGTTTTTCCTTCGGGAAGTGTAATTTCCGCCTGATCGAACAACGGGCTTCCAAAAACATAATTACCATTAGCCGGATTCACAGGATAAAATCCCATGGAAGACATGATATACCAAGCCGACATTTGGCCACAATCTTCATTTCCACTCAAGCCATCAGGCTGATCTGAATACATGGTACGGAATATCTCTCTCACTTTTTCGGCTGTTTTCCATTGCTGGCCCACATATGCATACATATACGTAATATGGTGGCTAGGCTCGTTGCCATGTGCATATTGCCCAATCAAACCGGAAATATCGGCTGAGGCGCCTTCTACTTTAACCGACTCAATAGAAAACAAGCTATCCAGCTTGGTGATGAAAGACTCTTCGCTTCCAAACAATTCAACCAATCCATTCACATCATGTGGCACCAACCAAGTGTACTGCCAGGCATTACCTTCGCAGTAATCGTCTTCGCGGTGTTGAGAAAAGACAGGATTGAATGGAGTTCTCCAAGTTCCATCTGCCATTTTTCCACGCATAAATTCGCGGTTAGCATCAAAATAATGCTGGTAATATTTAGCGCGTTTAGCAAACAGCTCAAAGTCTTCGGTTTTCCCCATGGCTTTGGCCATCGCTGCAATGCACCAGTCATCAATTGCGTACTCCAATGCGCGAGCTACCGATTCCACCTGGCTGTCGGCCGGAATATATTCAATCTCTTTAATAAAATCCAACCCACGCTCATCGCGCATAGCAAAAGCCTTTACAGCTTCAAAAGCCAGCTCGGCATCAAATCCGTTAAAGCCTTTCAAATAGGCATCAACAACAACCGGAACCGCATGGTAACCCACCATCGTATTGGTCTCGTTACCCATCAGGTGCCACACCGGCAATTTGCCTTGTTGCTGGTAAATAGCCAGCATCGAGTTCACAAAATCATTCACACGTTCGGGTTGAACCAGTGTAAATAAAGGGTGAGCTGCGCGGTAGGTGTCCCACAATGAGAAAGTGGTATACGTATCGTAGCCCGGATTTGAATGAACTTCGTGATCAGATCCACGATAATCGCCATTAGCGTCATTAAACAACGAAGGAGCGATCATGGTGTGATACAGCGCTGTATAAAAAATCTTTTTGTCGGTTTCGTTTTTCGTTTCAATGGTGATTTTAGCCAGCTCATTGTTCCATTGCTGTTGAGCTTTGGTTTTTACAGCTTCAAAATCCCAATGATCGATTTCGCTTGTCAGGTTATTTTTTGCCCCTTCGGTGCTAACCGGCGAAATAGCCGTCTTGGCTAACAACTCGCCATTACCTTCAAATTCGATTAAGACCGTGGCTACCCCTTTTTCATCCGAAGCATCCAGCACTTCGAAACCACTAATTTTCTTGGAAAACGTAGTATGAAAAAATACCCGTTGGTCGTTAGCCCAACCTTTTGAAAAACGAAATCCGCTGATGCTGTTGTCATCCAACTGCTCAACAGAACCTTTAACGAGCTGGTCCCAACCCGTTCCGTAGTTTAAATCAACAATCACCTTTGAGTTATCTCCTGTTTCATACTGGTACTTATGAAACCCGACACGTTCAGAAGTTGTTAGCTCCACATCAATCTGATGACGATCAATGTAGATACTGTAATAGCCTGGTTCCACTACTTCTTTTTTATGCGAATAAGTAGATTTCCAGTCGTAAGGAGTTTCGGAATCTGCGGCGGGCGTGTAATTGTCGGCTACAGGCATAAATAAAATATCACCCAAGTCGCCGATTCCGGTTCCGCTCAATTGCGTGTGCGCAAATCCGACCAAAATAGAATCGGAATAATGGTAGCCCGAACACCAGTCCCATCCTTGGGTTTCGTTGTTTGGGCCCAGCTGAACGGCGCCAAAAGGAACGCTGGCTCCAACAAAAACGTGACCGTGTCCACCCGAACCAATGTAAGGATCGACAAACGAGATCAATGTTTGCGCTTCCTCCGTGTTCTTTTGTGGGGTACAAGCAAAAACACTTGCCAGCACCATTAGTAATAAGAGCATTCTTCTGCTTTCTGTAAACTTAATCATGGTTTTACCTTCTTTTAATTTTGCGCCTAAAGATATTCAAAAATAAGCACCGCCAAAAATAGTTGGCGGTGCTTTGCTCATGGTTGTTTAGTTGGTTATTAATATCCTGTGTTCTGCGTCAGGTTCGGATTACGTTGCCGTTCATTCTCAGAGATTGGGAAAAGCAGGTGTTTTTCCTGAATTGTTTTACCCCATACGGTGGTATGACCAACAACATCCTCAAAAGTAATGTCGCCTTTGTTAGCTTCAGAAGTAACAGGGAACATATGAGTCCGCTGAATATCAGACCAGATTCTATATTCCAGCGCCAGCTCACGCAAACGCTCTTTCCACACTTCTTTCACAAAATCGTCAACCGACAAGCCTGTCAGATCTGCAACAATCGCACTGCGATCGGTTTCCCAGTAAGCACGTGCGCGCACATCGGCCAAATAACCAATCGCCTCAGTGGTTACGCCTTCTGACTGAGCAATCGCCTCAGCAGCAATCAGCAGTACTTCGGCATAGCGGTAAACCACCATGTCCTTATTGTTTTTACCAGTCTCAAACAAAGCCTCATCGTCGTGCCACAAGTAAGGCGAAACTTCAAACGTTTTAGTAATTTCCTGGTCATCTTCCATGTATGTTAAGCTGGAATGGAAATACTGTTTTTCCTGAATACGAAGGTCATTGGCCTCATCATAGATCCACAGCAAGGCAGGCATGGGTTTATACGCATTGTTGGTAATCGAATACTTGAAAATACCCCATGCAGTAGCACTGTTTGGATAGCAAATAGCCGGTTGCCAATAGTTTTCAGAAATGCTGGCATCATATTCAATCGTGTAAATATACTCGTCCTCGTTATCCGAGGTCCGTAGCACATTATAAGCACTCTGGCTTTCATCAGCTCCATGCTGAATCAAAGAAAAGTTACCGCTATTAATAACAGTTCTGGCTGCAGAGGCTGCTTCGGCATAGTTGTCATCCTGAACCGGATAACCACTCATATTCAGATAAACATCGGCAAGTAATGTGGCAGCAGTTCCTTTCGAAATGCGAAATCCATTAGCCGGCATAGGCAAGTTATCCAAGCCTCCTTGATCAACAGCATACTTCAAATCTTCAACAATCTGAGCATACACCTGAGCAACAGGTGTGCGCTCAACATACAAGTTTTCCAAAGAGGAATAAGCTTCCAGAACGAGTGGCACATCACCAAAGGTTTTAACCAGATAATAATAATTGAATGCTCTGAAAAAGCGAGCTTCCGCTTCCAGTTGCTTGATTTCAGAATCAGTCAGATCAGGTGTTTCTGCAATGTTGGAAATTGCCAAATTTGCTCTTGAAATCGCTAAGTAACAAGCATCCCACGATCCGTCAAAATAACCAGCCAGATTGTCTCCGTTCAAGGTAAGATTTTGACTATGTTGCACATGAACTTCCTGACCTTTATAGTCGTTATCGTACAATCCGGTCATATATCCACCAAGCATGGCGCGGCTACCACTGTAAACGCCTGTACTGTAAAAGGAAGGAGCTCCACTTCGGTATAAAATATTAACCGCATTGTAAGCATGAGAAGGATAACTGAAAAACTGATCCACACTCATTTCGCTTCTTGGCTCTTCTGCCAGAAAATCATCGCATGAGGCCAGTGCCCCAAGGGCCATTATTAGTAATAATATCTTTTTCATTGTTTTGCTCTTTAAATTCAATGATTAAAATTTAACATTCACACCAAATGTAACTGTCGTTGGTTTCGGATACTGGAAAAAGAAAATATTCTGTCCCCATTGGTTATCACCCCACGAAGTCGATTCTGGATCATAGCCCTTAAAATCGTCTGAATGAAGTACGAAAAGATTATCAACACTGGCGAAAATGCGACATGATTTTAACCCATATCCACTAAGTAAAGCATTGTCGAAGGTGTACCCCATAGAAATCAGGTTACCTCTCAAATAAGACCCGTCAACAACCCAATGATCATCCACTTCTGAGTTTTGACCATTGAGGGGTGCGTTTCTGATTTGCTGAACCATTGTATTTTGGTTGGATTCAGTCCAGCCATCATAGAGAATGGTCGAAAGGCCATTAGCATAACCTGTACGATCTTCGGTTGAGTGGAAAAACTGCTGCATGATTTCTACCCCAAGGGTGAACTGCAAATCGACCATCAAATCGAAATTTTTATAATTGAAACGATTGATAAAACTTCCAGTCAAATCAGGTAAACCTTTACCAATAATTTCACGCTCGGAAGACCGTTTGGCAACACCCGGAACTGCACCAACAGCAGCAGCCTCGGCGGCTTCGTCGGTTCCCCATGTTCCTAATCGGCGATATCCCCAGAAAGAGCCCAAAGACTCACCTACTCTTAAGATAGTTTGGCTACCAGACACCCACCATGGTCCCGGAAAGATATCTTCGTCATTCTCTCCCAGCTCTTCAATTTGATTTTTGTTGAAGTTCAGGTTCAGACTTGATTCCCACTGAAAATCATTGGTTGACACGTTTTGTGTTGTCACCAGGAAGTCGATACCCTGATTTGACACCGAGCCAATATTATCCGTTACTGAGGTAAACCCAGTAGAGTGTGGCACTGGACGTCCGAGTAACAAGTCTGTGGTCAACTTGTAATAGTAATCCATTTCCATGGTTACCCGCTGATTCAACATGGTTAAGTTGAAACCGATATCAAATTGTGATGTTTTTTCCCACTCCAGATCCGGATTGGGCAAGCGGGTAACTACATTGTAGTTTTCACGGGCTCCATTCAACAGAACAGTTCCTCCTGAAATAGTGGCTAATGAACGGTAGGTTCCCAATTCGGTGCTACCCGTGATACCGTAGCTGGCACGTAACTTGAAGTAATCGATTAAAGATGAATTACTCATAAAATCTTCGTTAGAAACAACCCAGCCCAATCCGGCTGATGGGAAATAACCATATTTGTTGTTCTTTCCAAAACGAGAAGAACCATCGGCTCGACCTGTGATGGTCGCCAAGTATTTATCTTTGTAAGAATACCCAAAACGGAAGAAGTAAGAATTCATAGCCCAACTTTCGTAATAAGATCCTGGTGCATCCGGATCGCTGGCTGCTCCCATGTTGTTATACTTGAAAAAGTCATCAGAGAATCCAGAAGTGCCGGATGTATTGTTACGATAGATACGCTCCTGCCAACTCATACCCAATACCGAGTTGATACGGTGGTCTCCAATACTCTTATTGTATGACAAATAAGTCTCTTCCTGCCAATACATGGTTTCATAATCGTTGACATTGGCCCAGGCATTCGGATAAGAAATATTCAAAAGGTCTTTCGGGCTATACTCTCTATTTTGACTAATTTGGTTATCGATACCAAATTGCGTTTTCAACGAAAGATCCTGTGTTAAGTGGAAATTGAAAAAAGTGTTCCCAAAAAACTGAGTCCGGTTTCTTAAGCGTTCTTGAGTTGTCAATACGTGCACTGGGTTAGCCATTCCTTCCAGAGCAAAATTGCTGGTGCTCGAGCTGTTACTCCAGCTTCCATCAGGAAATTTAACCGGCATAATCGGTATATTTTCAATCATCGAACGGCGTGGCATTTGGTGACCGCCACCTTCTTCTATTTCATTCTCCCAGGTCTTATTGATCAACATATTGATTCCAAAGTCAAACCATTCGCGAGGACTGGCATCATAAGCAATTTTCGCATTCACACGCTTCATCCATGAGTTCAGCATCACTCCCTCATTTTCTGAGTAGTTCAAGAAGGCTCCAACAGATGATTTTTCATTTCCTTGTTGAATACTAATTTGGTGATTGTGACTAACAGCTGTGCGCGTTGCTTCTTCCTGCCAATCGGTATCATATAGCGGCTTACCATTAGAGTCAAAAAGATTTGGATCTGTAAAGTCAATTGTTGGCGCTTCACCAGCTGCATAATCTTTATACTTTGGTGCATTTTCGTAGCCTGTTTTAATAACTTCGAGCCATTCTTCGGCATTCAGCAAGTCCATTTTTTTACGCACTTTTCCGACACTGATGTAACCATTATAGCTAACAACCACTTCTCCGGCTTTTGCTCCTCGCTTGGTCGTTACCAGAATAACACCATTGGCACCACGTGCTCCATAAATCGCAGCAGAAGAAGCATCTTTCAACACCTCAATACGCTCAATATCGTTCGGGTTAACCAGGTCAAAATTTTCCATCACCACACCATCAACAACATACAATGGGCTTGAAGTTGTCTCGATGGAGTTCATTCCCCGAATCATAACCCGAGTGCTTCCGGTTGGAGAACCGGAGTTGGAGAAAATATTAACACCAGCTACTTTTCCTTTCATTCCCTGAAGCGCATTGAATGAAGGGCGCTCTAAAATATCGTCAGCTGTAACAACACCGACCGAACCGGTAATATCCGATTTACGTTGAACACCATAGCCAACAGCAACCACTTCTTCCAGTCCAATCACATCTTCGGCCATAATAACTTCAATAGAGCTTCGGCCATCCACCAGCACCTCCTGGGTTTGCATTCCAACAAAGGAAACAAGCAATACCGCATCGGAAGGAACGCTGCTAATCGTAAATTCCCCGTTGAAATCAGTAACTCCTCCATTCGATGTTCCCTTGATAATAACGGTAGCACCGGGAATTGATTCGCCACGACTGTTAGTTACCTTACCACGAACGGTTTGTTGTTGTTGAGCTTGTTGTTTACCGACCGTCAACAAAATCAGGTTATCATCCATCACTTTGTAGGTTACCTCCTGATTTTCAAAAAGCGTGTTGAGCACCTCATCGACACTCTTGTTGTTCGCTTTAAGGTTCACTTTGCGTTCGACGTCAATCTGCTCGCGTTGATAGAAGAAACGAAAATCTGTCGTTTCCTCGATCTCCATCAGAACATCTGAAATCTTTTTCCCTTGTAAGTCCAGGGTCAGTTTCGTTGTTTGCGAATACACAGAGGCCGAAACCTGCATGATGCAAACCAATAGCGTAAGTAGGGTCAGCTTCATCTTTAAAAACAGATTTTGTTTTTCCCATCGATTCTCAGGGAATGTAAATTCATTTTTTTTCATAAATTTGGAAGTTGTTGATTAATAATTAATAGGTGTGACAGCACCTGGTTATTAACTTTCTGGCCGGTTGGATGTGACAGCATCTGCCGGCTTTTTAGTTTGGGTTAATTCGTTTTTACATAGGCTTCCTCCAGCTTATTTTTTCTTTATAATTACTTTCTGGTCCTGAATGACATAATTAATAGGGAGTGTCTTTTGCAGAATATCCAACACTTCCACTATTGTTTCATTTCTAATAGTTCCGTCGTAATGGTGTTTCAGTAGCTGCTGATCCTGAATGATAATATCAACACCATATTTCCGCTCCAGCAGGGTAATTAATTCACCCAGATTCATATTGATAAAAATGAGCTTATTATCTTTCCACGAGGAAAACAGATTGGCCCTTACTTCTTTGAGCTTGACCGTTTTTTCAGTTTTATTATACACCAGCTGCTCGCCTGGTACAAGCTCAATATCGCGCTCCAATTTCAAGCTATTGGCTGACTGAACCTGAATACTTCCCTCTTCCAGGGTCGTTACAACTTCCTGATCGTCGCGATAAGCTTTCACGTTGAATTCGGTGCCCATAACCTTAACATCGTATTGGTCGGTATGAACCAGAAAGGGAATCTCTTCCGAGTGACGTACATCAAACCAGGCTTCTCCGTTCAGATACACTTCGCGCTTGGTTTGACTCATATCGGTAGCATATCTAATTTCGGAACCCGAATTTAAAAAGATGATTGTTCCGTCGGGTAAGATTGCTTGTGAGATAGATCCTTTGGGAGCGATGGCAGTGTAGTAAGTGGTTTCTCCCACGCGCTCTGGTGCTTTAGGTTGAAGTAGGTTACCAATCAACAGGCCAATGAGTAGCATGGCTGCGGCCACATACCACTGCATTTGCGGCAGTTTGCGGACAACAGTTCTATTTTCAGATGTTTCAATTTTCTTCCACAGGCGCTCAAAACGCGACTTCCTTTCCCGTGTGTCATCCTCAGCTGCAGGCGCTCCTTCTAGCTGTAGGTACAGCTCCTTTTTCAGGTCATACTCCACCCCCTCCTTATGAAACAAAGCCAACAGCTCTTTTTCATCTTTCCCCGACACGGTCCCGGTTCTTAACTTGTCTAATTTCCTATTCAACGAATCGCCCATTCTTGCCTAATATTTTACTTATAATACGAAGGAGTGCCTCCGACTACTCACGCCTCACAAAAAAATATTAGAAAAAAAGGTTTAAACGAACAGGTAGATAAAAAGGAGGGCCAGAACCGAGTTCTGTTTCAGGTTTTCTTTCAGAAAAGTTGTGGCGCGATAGACTTGGTTTTCAACGGTTCGCTTCGATAAGCCAAGACTTTCAGCGATCTCTTCATGGCTAAGCCCTTTTTCCTTTCTCAGCTTGAAGATCTTGCGCCGTTGCTCCGGCATTTGTTCCATCAACTGGTTAATTTGCGCCAACATGTCGTTGTACACCACTTCATCCCAGGTGCTATCGACTTCATTGGTTGCTCCACTCGCAAATTCATGAAAAGCCTGCTCCAGATTTTTCCGGCGAATAAAATCATAAATACTATTAACGGCGACTTTGTACAGGTAAGATTTGATGTTTCCGGAGTCATTCAATAAATGACGTTTATCCCATAACTTGAGGAAAACATCCTGAACCAACTCTTCAGCATCATGCTCTGACTTTAAATAGCCCAAAGCAAAGCGGTGAATCTTCGTGCCGTAGCGATCATACAAGACCCGAAAAGCATCTTTCGAGCCTTCCTTCAAGAACCTAGTCAATTGATGATCACTTATCTCCCTGGATATTTTCACGCAGATCCGATTTAGTTGGCTTCAGACAAAGATAAAATAATTTCTATGCGTACGCCGTCTTCCAACTCAATTTTACAATCATCACACAATTGTCATCAGTCTGAAGTATCGTGAACGAATGCCACTTACAGAAGATCAATTTTTCTGAATCCAAGCAGTACGCTCCACGGAGTCGCGCTGCTGAGCCAAAAGTGGCTGCAAGACCAGCGTCGTATCTTTAAGACCAGAAAAGATAAACGTAGGCATTTTTCCGGCGGACGACACAAAGTTCAGGTATTGAATCGGATCACCGTTCTGATAGACCAGCGCCTCGCTCCCCATTTGAGGATAGCTCAGAAACAACGAACCGTAAGTCAATGAAAAGGCAGGATCATTCTGCTTCCGCTCGACAATTGAAGGTCGCATACCAATCAGGATTTCCACCTCATCGCCATTTTTCCATTTCTTGGCAATCTCAGTAAACTCACCGGGTACTGCTTTATATTTCACTCCCTTACAGACAACACTAGCCCGATCGGCCCATTCCGGAATCCGAAAGTAAAAATTCAGAAAACGGGTATCCTGCAGCTCAATTTTCAGCCTGATCTTTCCATCATACGGATAGTCGGTCGCTTGCACCAGACGCACAACACCACCTGTTGTATGCTCATATTGCAAACTTGAGCTTCCATACACATTAAAGAAAACACGATCGTATAATTGCGTATAGAAGAACGATTTTATCTGCTTTTCACTCAAACTATTTTCCCCCGCCGAGTTGTAGACCACCCGCTCCAAAGCATCAGCAAAGCGAACTTCTTCGGTATATTTCAATAAACTATCATTCAAGTTCACCCAAGCTTGCAAGTCTGCTCTGGACAAGTCTTCAAAACGCAACAAGACATTCTGATTCAGCTCTTCCCATTGATCAGACAAAGCTGTTCCTTTCAGCTCCTCGCGCGCTACTTTTAGTTGTTCCAACTCATTCCCAAGCTGATTAATCTGCTTTCCAAACAAGGCTGTATCGAAAATACCGAAGTCAACTTCTGGCATGCTCTGCATCATCTCGGCTATAACTCCCCCAAGCGAGATCTGCTCCGCAGAAATCTTTTCCGCGGTATTTATAGGATCTCTGGCCGGTTTCAAGCTACACGAAACAACGATAAATAAGAAAAATAGGACACTCAGCTTTCTCATGATTTTATTAACTTTTCTGTTGTAAGAAACAGCAAAAAGAAGTTCAGGTTCAAACAGAAATTATTTCATTTTATTAAAACAGGACACTTGACACCTTATTTTCTTCTAGTGAAGAATTGAGGCTTTGTCAAACGAGAAAAACTTAGCAGCGATGTCAAAATAAAGTCGCCATTCTATATTTATCCCGAAATAAGCATGTTTCACCGAAAATAAAAAGCACAACTAAACGAAAAACCCTACTTTAGACTAGCAAACTTAAAAGTACATCAACACATGAACACACTTGGAAATATTATTTGGGTCGTTTTTGGCGGCTTTTTCATTTTTCTGGAATACGTGGTTGCGGGAGTCCTGTTGTGCTTAACCATTGTCGGTATTCCTTTTGGCCTACAAAGTATCAAAATGGCACAGATGGCGCTTTGGCCTTTTGGCAAACGTATTGAATACATGGATTATGCGCCGGGGTGCTTATCCACAATTATGAATATAATCTGGCTGCTGATCGGTGGCATCTGGATTGCCTTGAGTCACCTGGTTTTTGGCTTGCTCTTTGCCATTACCATCATTGGTATCCCCTTTGCCAAGCAACATTTCAAATTGGTGAGCCTGGCCCTTACGCCATTTGGCCGCCGAATTGTTGACCGCTAAAAAAAGCAGGCTTTCAAGGCCTGCTTTTCGTTTTCTATTTTTTAGTGTGTATGTAAGCCACACTCTTTCTTCGAGTTATCTTCCCACCACCAGCGTCCGGCGCGGAAATCTTCGCCCGGCTGGATAGCGCGGGTACAGGGCGCACAGCCAATGCTCACAAACCCACGATCGTGCAATACATTGTAAGGCACCTGATTTTCCTTCACGTATTCGCGACAGTCGTCCAGGCTCCAATCCAATAGCGGATTAAATTTGACCACTTCAAAACCACCATCCCAAACAAATTGTTGCAGATCATGCCGGTTGTTTGACTGCGAAGCGCGCAAGCCAGTTATCCAACATTCCATGCCATTCAACGCACGGCCCAGCGGTTCAACCTTACGGATCTGACAGCATCGCTTCCGGTTGTCTACCGAAAGGTAAAAGCTATTGGGGCCTTTTTCGGCGACAAATTTTTCCAGTTCCTCATTTTGGGGGTACAACGGCTGAACAGGCTTCTGATATTTTTCGAGGGTGCGATTGTACACCTTATGCGTTTCTTCAAACAAACGCCCGGTATCCAACGTAATGACTTTAATGCAGATATCATTTTTAAAGATAAAGTCGGTGATCACTTGGTCTTCAATACCAAAGCTCGTCGTAAAAACTACTTTCCCGTCGAACTTTTCGGCCAGGGCTTTCAATGTCTCAACGATTTCTTTCTCCTTGAATTCAGCATTAAGCTGCTCGGCTGTTTTTATAGTAACCATTTGATATTCCTTTCGTTTTATTCCAGTAATATTCGACAAAAATAATCATTTTCAACCACGATGATAAATAATGTGTTATTTCTCTAAAGAATCCTCCAATAGAAAGAGGCAAAAAAAAGACTTGAGCCATTTCTGAAAATACATTTTTAAGCATCTGCTGTTTACCGTAATCTGGCCTCTCTAGTCTATCGCTACACTGGAGTTGTTCTTTCAACCCAGAACAACTAGCTAAGCAACAAGAGGTTAAAAGCCAAATATAATTTGGACTTTCGAAAAAAAAGTACTTTATTGATTATAAAAAATTTAGTTCCTTTGAAACAAATTACTTAATGCAAAAAAGATAGAATTAATGGGAAAAGTATTGATCATTGGCGCGGGTGGCGTGGGAACAGTTGTTGCTCACAAAATGGCTGCGCTTCCTGAGGTTTTTACCGAAATCATGCTGGCAAGCCGTACCAAGGCAAAGTGTGATGAGATTGCAACTAAAATTGGTGGTAACCGTATTCAAACCGCTCAGGTTGACGCGGAAAACGTGCCCCAGCTGGTGGAGTTAATCCGTAGCTTCAAGCCGGACCTGGTAGTCAATGTAGCCCTTCCCTACCAGGATCTTCCGATCATGGATGCCTGTTTGGAAACTGAAGTCAGTTACCTGGACACCGCGAACTACGAACCCAAAGATGAAGCAAAATTCGAATATAAATGGCAATGGGCATATCAAAACAGGTTTAAAGAAGCAGGGATTACCGCTATTTTAGGCTGTGGTTTTGATCCGGGAGTTACCAGCATTTTCACAGCACATGCCGCCAAACACCATTTTGACGAAATCCACTACCTGGACATCGTCGACTGCAATGCCGGGGATCATGGAAAAGCTTTTGCCACCAACTTCAATCCAGAAATCAACATCCGGGAGGTAACCCAAAGAGGAAAATACTGGAAAGATGGTCAGTGGGTAGAAACCGAGCCACATGAAATTCATAAACCTCTGAATTATCCGAATATCGGCCACAAAGAGTCTTACCTGATTTTTCATGAAGAACTGGAGTCATTGGTAAAGAATTTCCCAACTATTAAACAGGCACGTTTCTGGATGACTTTCGGACAGGAATACCTGACGCACTTACGCGTGATTCAAAATATTGGTATGGCTGGCATTGAGCCGGTAATGTACGAAGGACGCGAAATTGTTCCGATTCAATTTTTGAAAGCCGTTCTACCTAACCCAGGAGATTTGGGTGAAAACTACAAAGGACAAACCTCTATCGGCTGCCGCATTAAAGGCTTGAAAGATGGGAAGGAAAAGACCTATTACGTGTACAATAACTGCGACCACGAAGTGGCCTATTCCGAAACCGGCACGCAGGCTGTTAGCTACACCACTGGTGTTCCGGCCATGATTGGCGCCATGATGTACCTGAAAGGCTTATGGAAAAAAGAAGGTGTCTTCAACGTGGAAGAGTTCAACCCGGACCCATTTATGGAAGCGTTGAACGAACACGGCTTACCTTGGCACGAGATTCACAATACAGATCTGGAAATGGACTATTAAGCCCAATCAGCATAGCAAATATAAAACCCGGCAACTTGTCGGGTTTTGTTTTTCTATCGAGATCGATGAATAAAACGTGATTCCCAGAGGTATCTCGTTCTGCTTCGATTTCAACTTCAGACTATTTCTCTTGCGCTACTGCAATCTTATACAAAAACTTATCACTTCGTTGCAGAATCGCTCCTCTCAAAATAGCTGGCGTCGCTTTAAATATTCCATCGAGCCTATTTTCAGCAAGCAGCTCAAAATCCAGCACTGCCTTAATCACAGTAGTTTCTCCCTTATTATTCGTAAAATAAATTGCCCCATCAGCATAAATCGGGGAGCAATTGAAATGTCCCTTAAGCCTTTCGGTCCAATAAACCTCGCCATTACCTGGGTTCAAACATGTCAGTGTTCCACGCTCCTCAATCATAAACATCAAGCTATCTACAATCACCGGAGTTGAAGTTTGAGGAACATGCTTATCGGTTTGCCAAACCACATGCGTATCCGTGATGTCACCTCTCCCTATAGGATCAACAGCCAAAAGCTTAGCAAAATAAGGCGCCCCTTGCGACAGCACCCAGCCAGAATTAACCAGCACCAAGCCGTTGTAGTATAGTGGCATGCTTACAGCCGAATCTTCACCATAAAAAACACGCCAGTTCTCCTCTCCTGTGTGCGGATCGTAGGAAATGGCGAACAGCGATCGGTTGGTAATCAACTGATCATGGCCATCAACCTGAATTATTAAGGGTGTTTGGTACGACTTCCGATAAACCGGTGCTACTTCTTCATAAGCCTTCTGATCAGGCGTTCCCACCTGCCAAACCGTTTCACCCGTATGCTTGTTCAGAGCATAAATATTTTGGACATCGGTTCCTTCCAGATGAACAATCAGCAACTCCTTGTATAAAATGGTTGAAGAAGCTGCGCCTTGCAAATGCTCGCAATTTAAATCCGTCCGACTCCAGACCACTTCGAAGTTCCGGGTATCGATACAGGCCGTTCCGTAAGTGCCATAATGCACGTAAACAAAACCCTTTTCAATGCTTGGGGTTGGAGTGGCATAGCTGTTGGTGGCGTGCATTCGCTGAACCGAGTCGGGGCGGTACAGCTCCAATTCCTGAATCAGCTCACCTGAATCAAAATCAAGGCAAACAACAGAGAACCATTCTCCATCGTGGTCAGCCGTCGTCATCCAAACTTGTTGATCAAAAACTACTGGCGATGACCAGCCTAAACCTTTTACAGGTACTTTCCATGCCATATTTTCCGTTTCACTCCACCGAATGGGTACATTTTCGGATTTCGATAAGCCATCCAAATTGCTTCCACGAAGGTGAGTCCAGTTTTCCGGTTGTATTCTTGAACAAGAAAAGAAAAGTTGTGCCAACAGAAAAAGCACGAAGGTGACAGGCAGAATCGGTCTACGCATGATTAGTTGTTTGTTAGTTGAATGATTTGATGCTTAAAGATCGTTAGTTATTCTGTTTTTCAAAGCATTGTTGTTCTATATTTTTTGATTTCATCACTACAAAAAATTACAAATCAAGCCCGGATCACCTCAATTAAGCACCCAATAAAAAAGCCATCCCTAAGGAATGGCTTTTGTTCGATGTATAATCGGAAAGATTAAATTTCATTGACAGCTTCCAGCTTTTCCTGCCCGGCCTGGATGGCTTCGAGGTTAAGCGGAATCAATTTATGATGACGCTCAGGAAGCGATTTTTCCAATCCTTTGCGGATACTTTCCATTTCCACAATGGGCTTGGCCTTCAGGTAAGCGCCCAGCACCACCATATTAAACGTCTTCACATTTCCCAGGTCAGCGGCAATCTTTGTGCCTTCAATCTTATAAATATTGATATCTGTTCGCGTGGGAGGATTGACAATCCCGTTGGGATCATACAGCAGTACACCACCCGGTTTTACAGTCTTTTCAAACTTATCCATCGACTGTTGATTCAGGATAATCGCGGTATCAAATTCATGCAGGATAGGCGAACTGATGCGCGCATCGCTAATGATTACCGATACGTTGGCTGTACCGCCGCGCATTTCGGGACCGTAAGACGGAAACCAAGTTACTTCCTGATCCTGCATAACGCCTGAGTAAGCCAAAATTTTTCCCATGGAAAGAACACCTTGCCCACCAAATCCGGCGATAATTAATTCTTCAGTCATGATTTCAATTTTTTAGTTCTTTTTAAAATAAGCATCCGGAGCATCACGCTCACCATCTTTCATATCACCCATGGGGAAAAACGGGAACATGTTTTCTTCCATCCAAGTATTGGCATCAACCGGGTTCAAGCGCCAGCCCGAGTTACAGGTTGAAACCACCTCCACAAACGATGTTCCTTTCTTATCCAGCGCATTCTGGAAGGCCTTTTTAATGGCTTTCCGGCATTTGCGCGCAGTAGCAGGGGTATGCGCCGACTGGCGGGTAACATAAGCGGTACCGGGCAATTGCGCAATCAGTTCGGTAATTTTCAAAGGATAGCCGTTGCGCTCCAAGTCGCGTCCACAAGGGGTGGTCGCAGTCACCTGTCCCAGTAAGGTAGTCGGTGCCATTTGTCCGCCAGTCATCCCATAAATCGCATTGTTGATAAAGATGACAACAATATTTTCACCGCGATTACAGGCATGCATAATTTCAGCGGTCCCAATGGAAGCTAAGTCGCCATCGCCCTGGTAGGTAAACACCACCTTATCCTCATTCACACGAGCAATTCCGGTAGCCACAGCAGGTGCCCGTCCGTGAGCTGCTTCCTGCCAGTCTATATCGATATAGTTGTAAGCAAATACAGAACATCCGACCGGAGAAACACCAATGGTTTTCTCCTGGATGTTCAGATCCTCAATCACTTCGGCCACCAAGCGGTGAACCACACCATGCGTACAGCCCGGGCAATAGTGCATGGTTTTATCGGTCAGCAATTTGGGTTTCTCGTAAACCAGGTTTGCGGGCTTAATAATATCTTTAATATCCATCTTTTTAAGCTTCAATAAGTTTTTGTTCCAATGCTTCCACTACTTCACCCGGCGTAGGAATAATTCCACCTAACCGGCCAAAGTATTTCACTGCTGCCGAACTATTGGCACATCCAACGGCTAGCTGAACATCTTCAATCATTTGTCCAGCATTCATTTCAACAGTCAAAAAGCCTTTTACTCTTTTCGAGAGCTCTGCAATCGGCTTTTTCGGGAACGGGTACAGCGTAATAGGTCTTAGCAAGCCTACTTTCAAGCCTTTGGCACGAGCCAAGTCAACCGATTTTTGACAAATACGGGCCGAAGAACCAAAAGCCACTAAAATGTACTCAGCATCTTCACACTGAAACATTTCGTAACGAACTTCGTCCTCTTCCATTTGTTTGTATTTTTCCTGGAAACGCATGTTATTGCTTTCCATTTTGGCCGAGTCCATTTCCAACGAAGTAATGACATTGTAATCGCGGTTTGCCTTCTTCCCATTGGTTGCCCAGCTTCCACATTTAGCGTCAATTTCTTCAGCAGTCATGCGGGGTTTATAGTCGCTTAACTCCACTTTTTCCATCATCTGACCAATGGCACCATCCGTCAAAATCATGGCTGGATTGCGGTATTTGTAGGCCAATTCGAAGCCCAAATCAACAAAGTCATTCATTTCCTGAACCGAAGACGGAGCCAGTACGATGAGTCGATAATCACCATGTCCGCCACCTTTTGTCGACTGGAAATAATCTGCCTGTGATGGCTGAATAGTCCCCAATCCCGGGCCTCCACGTTGCACATTCACAATTAAACACGGCAATTCAGCTCCGGCAATGTAAGAAATACCTTCTGCCATTAAGCTGATTCCGGGACTTGAAGAAGAAGTCATCACTTTTTTTCCGGATCCCGCTGCCCCATAAACCATATTTATAGAGGCCACTTCACTTTCGGCCTGCAGAACAACCATACCGGTTTCATCCCAGGGTTCGCGGTCCATTAACGTTTCCATCACCTCTGATTGAGGGGTGATCGGGTAACCAAAGTAACCGTCGCAGCCACACCGAATGGCGGCTTCTGCAATTACCTCATTCCCTTTCATTAATCTTAATTCTCCCATCTATTGAATCTTTTTAATGTTAACAGAAATTAGATCTTAACGCGGTATACCGTGATACAGGTATCCGGACAAACTACCGCGCAGTTTGAACAGCCAATACAAGCTTCGGGATTTTCCATGAAGGAATAATGATATCCCCGGCTATTTACCTGTTTATTTTGTCCTAAAACCTGCTGCGGACAAGCAACAACGCAAAGGCCACAACCTTTACATTCCTCAGTGTCAACAACAACTGCACCTACTACTTTTGCCATGGTTCTTTATTTTAAAAATTTCTCCACTCAAAAAAACCGACTTCCCGCATGCTGCGGCCTGTTCAAGCCGGACTTACAAATCTAAAACATCAGCACTGATGAGCTTGCAACAAATGTTGCATATTCATCAGTTTCGTATTTCGAACGATCAAGTCAAACGAGTCTGACAGGTCGAAGTCGCTCAAATTCACGCCGCTGATTGTCTGACTAATTATCATCATCGTTTCAAATTTTATTCAATATCCGCGTGAAAATATTGCGGTGAACACCCAGATAGGACGCAATATGCTGTCGCTGTACCCTGGAAACCAGATCACCGTGGTCTTTCACAAATTTCTTTACCCGCTGCGATGCCGTTAAGGATTGCAGCATGTGCACTCTTTTTAAGGCATTGACATAACTTTCCTCCGCCATGCGCATCACCAAGCTTTGCAAATCGCTACTGCTCGCCAGCATCTCATCAAACTCCGGTTTCGTGATATAAATGATTTCAGAATCTTCATAGGCACAAATGGCTTCTGATGAATTTTCACCAGACAAAAAGGAGTCGTGACTACTGACAATGGCATTATGTGGCAGATAAAAAAAACGCGAAATCCACTCCTGTCCACTCTCAGCAACATAGGTGGCATACATTAGGCCACGCAGCAAAATCCCCAGCTTTTGATTGGGTTCATCGTAAGCCAAAAACGGCTCGCCCTTCTTCAACAAAACAGGCACCTGTTTCGAGAAATACGCCTTCAAATGAATCAAGGTTGAATTATCAGGTGTATTTATTGAATAGGCACTCATTTCTCTATCTTCGATCGATTAGTTCACAGGAAAAGCAGCGGCAAACAAGTCCAGCCGTTTGTCTAAATCATCAAATTGATTACGCTGAACATGCGAGACACAAGCCCGCAAGCCTTCTTTTTCACTACCGGTATTCTTCAAGGTAATGGCACTTACTCCATAGTAAAGCAAATTGGCCAGCAGTTCTTCGCCGGTCATTTCGGGATAACCAATGGTGAAGTAAAAACCATCGCCCACCAGTTCTTCTCCATCTTTCTCGTAAACGATGTAAAAGCCATGTCTCAGGAAAATTTCTTTCATGATTTTAGCTTTCGCTCCATACTCCTTCACCTCATTAATGAAGTTGAACTTTCCGTCGCTGGCAGCTTTAAACATGGCCGCCAACGCATACTGAGCCGAATGGCTGGTTCCTGAAGAAAGCGTATAAAGCACCCTTAACACGATTGTATTGCCAAAGGTATTGCTCTCAAACCGGGTTTTCAGATTGTCGTAGTCGCGATTAAAAAGTGCATCAGAAATAATCATCATGCCGCAACGCTGACCGGCATAGGAAAATATTTTCGAGCTGGAAACGAACAAAACGTAATTATCCGTGTAGCGTGCCACAGTCGACTGGTACGGCTCTTTGCCCGGTGTATATAAGTCTTTCCGGAAATCCATGGCAAAATAAGCCAGGTCTTCCATCACAATAACATCGTATTTATTTGCTAATTCTCCAATAATTTGGAGTTCATCTTCGGTAAAACAAATCCAGCTGGGGTTATTGGGGTTTGAATAAATAATGGAATTAATGTTTCCCTTTGAAAGAAACTGCTCCAATTTTTCGCGCAACTTCTCTCCCCGGTAATTAAACACATCGAAGGTTTCGTATTTGTGCCCCATCACCAGCATTTGCTGCTTTTGCACCGGAAAGCCGGGATCGATGAACAAGGCTGTATCTTTTTTCGGATCAACATTGGCCGCCACCAGAAGTGCGGCATAGGTTCCCTGCATGGAGCCCACTGTTGGAATACATCCCGACGGATCAACATCCACATTCATGAATGATTTGACAAAACGGGAAGCTTCGTACTTCAGCGGCTTAATGCCATCCATCATCGGGTATTTGGAGGCCACGCCTGATTTCAGCGCTTTAATTTCGGCATCAGTTCCCACCTGAGCAGGTGGCAGCCCCGGCACGCCCATCTCCATACGGACAAACTTGTCGCTACCTTCTTCTTCTATTAAGTTGACTAAAGCTACAATTTCCCGTATCGATGCCTGACCGACATTTTCAATTCGTAGTCTGGCAATATTCCGTTCAACGAGTTGTTGATCTATTGGTGTCTTTTTCATGCATTAAAATTAGCAGAACAACTCCCGCAGCTATTATCCATCCGAAGATACGATTGGTCAAAATTCGTCAAACTCAGACCACTTTACCTTCGTTATTTTTTAATAGCAGACAGAAATCCTCATTAAAAAAAGCAAAGTATTCCCGATTTACCAAAGAACTGCAAAGTATTGCTGAGCAGGTTTTACAAATCGACATAACTTGCAGAGTGAAAGAATAGAATTGATATTTTTTTGAAATAAATCAATCTAAATTAAAAGAAATTCAGGCCTTTTTAACGACCTGAATTATATCATATTTTCCGATTTACAATCCGAAGTCAGCTTTAATCGATTCGAGCCAGTTCGCAATTCGTTCATCGGAAAGGTCGGGCTCAAAATCTTCATCAAGTGGCAAGCCTACAAACTGTCCATCAATCAGAGCTTCGGACTCTTCAAACTCGTATCCAGAAGGATCAACGGCTCCAACGATGTTCACATTTTGCTTGTTCAGTTCTTTGGCCAATCGTCCCATGGCATTCACAAAATGACCGGGATAAGTGACGTGATCTCCCAAACCAAAAAGAGCAACCACTTTTCCTTCGTAGCTGGCTTTGCTCACTTCAGGGAAAAACTTGCTCCAATCGGTATTTGAATATTCTGAATCCCAGGTTTCTTTCCCTACGGTTGAAATCCCAAAAATAATTTTATCATATTTTTCGAGGTCAGCTGCGGTGGCGCTATTCACAGAAACCATATCCACTTTATCAGTTCCAATGGCGGCAGCAACCTTCTCTGCGGCACGATGTACTGATCCTTTTTCAGGCCCAAAAAACAATCCTATTTTACTCATAATTCACGTATTTTATTATTGATTTTGTATCTCCAATTCTCCTCGGACATATTCTCCTAAAATAGATAAACTGGAAACATTTTTCAAAATTAAATGAATGGCATGTTCGTAATTCCCGGTCGAATCCCATTCCACATCAACATGGATCGTGTACTCATTGGGTTTACCAAGAATCGGAACCGACAAAATTCGATTCAGGTTGATTTTATTTTCAGCGAAAATATTCAGCACTTTAGCCAATGCTCCATAATAATGCCCCACTTCAAAGCAAATAGATGCTTTATTGTTTTCGTCGGAGTGATTGGCGTGTTTCGACAAAATCCAGAAACGGGTATAATTTTTCTTATTGCTCTCAATCCCTTTGTCAATCACATTTAATCCGTACAATTCAGCTGTACGGAGGTTCCCGATCGCTGCAGCGTCCGTCAGGTTTTCCTCAACCAACAGTTTCCCGGATGCAGCTGTATCCTGATTCTCTCTGATTTTAGCATTTGGAAAATACTTCTCAATGTACTCTGTACATTGGCGGATTGCAATTGGATGCGAATAAATGGTTTTGACATCTTCGGGTTTAGCGCCCGGAAGCATCATCAAATTCATCTGAATATGGATGTATATTTCACCAATAATGCGCAGGTGATAATCGCGGATGAGCGAGTAATTCTGAATAATACTCCCGGCAATTGAGTTTTCAATAGCCATTACCGCAATGTCAACCTGGTCAGAATCAATCTGCTCGCATACGCCTTGAAAGGATCTGCACTCCATCACGTCAATCTCTTGATCTCCAAAATAATTCCTTGCAGCATCTTCGTGAAAGGAACCTGCAATTCCCTGAATAGCAATTTTCTTCATACCTTTTTATTATCGATTAAAAAATCCCGCAGGATTAGTCCGGGACAATTTACGCAAAAACGTCTTTATAACCCTCGGGAACAAACAACGGCCCAATAAAAATTAACAAAAAAATGAATATCCTTTCATCAGAACCAAGCTTTCAGGAAGACGAGAACATACAAGGCTTTCGTCTGTTTTTTTACTCCTGAACCTGCTCTGTTGTCTGACCTTTCAACCCATCTTTCACCCGTTTCGAAAAATCCTTCCAGCTAAAAGCAATGGCTAAAAGCAGGATCAATATAAAACTGATCAGGAATTTTTCAGTGGTGCTAAGTTTCCGCATGACCGCTTATTCTTTAGAGTTTATACAGATCACTGGCGCGAACCAGTTCCATCTGATGATCTTGTAGTACTTTAATACATTTCTCAATGTTGGCCGGTTTCAACACAATGTTGGCCGATTGTTTATCCATTGAAAACGCGTAAAGATACTCAATAAAGACTTCTTCAGACGATAAAATATTCAAGGCTTTGGCTAAAGCGCCCGGAACATTCGGGCTACTCAGGCATACCACCTCTGTTAGATTGACCGAAAAGCTGGCCTCTTTCAGCACTTGGTAAGCCCTATCCGGGTCAGATACAATCATTCGCAGAATACCAAACTCTGAGGTATCGGCCACACTAAAGGCTGACATATTAATGCCGGCATCACTCATCAACTGAGAAACTTCATTCAGGCGTCCGCCCTTGTTTTCTAGAAAAACCGCTAGTTGTTTAATAATCATATCAACCTCCTATAATTTTCGGTTATCAATTACCCGCTTGGCTTTACCTGCCGTACGTTCGATTGTTTTGGGTTCAACCAATTTCACATTCACTGAAATGCCCAGCGTACTTTCAATGTTATGCGTAATTTTTTTGCGTAACACTTCCAGCTGCTTCACCTCATCAGAGAAAAACTGCTCCTGCACTTCTACCATAAGTTTCAGGCTATCTAAATTACCGTCCCGCTCCACAATAAGCAAATAATGAGGTTCCGTTTCGCTCATTTCCAACAACACACTCTCAATTTGCGATGGAAAAACATTTACCCCACGGATGATCAACATGTCATCGCTCCTGCCCTTACATTTTTCCATGCGAACCAGTGTTCTGCCACAGGTGCATTTATCGTAATTCAAACGCGTCAAATCGCGTGTACGGTAGCGAATAATCGGAATGCCCTCTTTGGTTACCGTTGTAAAGACCAGCTCACCAACTTCTCCGGCAGGCAGCGGCTCTAAGGTTTCAGGATGAATAATTTCAGGAATAAAATGATCTTCGTTCACATGCATGCCACACTGGTGTTCGCATTCGCACGAAACACCCGGTCCAATCACCTCACTTAAACCATAAATATCGATGGCTTTTAAACCCAATTTATTTTCAATTTCGCGGCGCATTTCCTCCGTCCAGGGCTCAGCACCAAAAATGCCCACCCGGAGGTTCAAATCTTCTGTTTTGATTCCTGCATCGGCCATAGCTTCAGCCAGGAAGAGCGCGTAAGAAGGCGTACAAGCAATAACGCTAGTGCCAAAATCCTGCATCAGCTGGAGCTGTTTTTGCGTGTTTCCTCCGGAAATAGGAATGACCGAAGCACCCAGATTCTCGCAACCATAATGAAGTCCCAGGCCTCCGGTAAACAACCCATAACCATAGGCAATCTGCACCATGTCGTTACGATGTACACCAGCCATGCACAAGGTGCGGGTAACCACCTCGGCCCAGGTGTTTAAATCTTTGCGGGTGTACCCCACTACTGTAGGCTTTCCGGTTGTGCCGGAAGAAGCATGTACCCGAACAATTTCGCTCATGGGTACAGTAAACATGCCAAAAGGGTAGTTGTCGCGCAGGTCCTGCTTGGTGGTAAAAGGCAATTTCGACAAATCATCAATCGACTTGATATCATCGGGTACCAGCCCTACTTCCTGCATTTTTTTCCGGTAGCTTGGGATGTTATGGTAAATCCGCTTTACCGTATCGACCAGGCGCTCCGACTGAACGGACTTCATCTCTTCGCGGCTGGCGCATTCTATCTTTTCATTCCAGATCATAGCTTATCTATAGATTAACGAATGCCTTTAAGGCAGGCATCCAAATGTTTTGGTTCTACTTTTTGTGTCATCACGCTCACCCCCACCATCACTAAGATGGAGAGCGGCAAAGCAATCATTATCGGATCAATAATCATCCAGGGGAACTGGTCAATCAAGACATCTTTTCCAAATATTGCCTGACAAATACCCAGTGGCGCTGACTCGGACTGATGTACCATAGCCAGCATAAAGGCGCTGGCAAGCACCCCCGCAACCATGCTCCATTGAGCTCCGGAACGAGTGGCTCCTTTCCAGTAAAGCCCGGCAAAATAAGCAGGCAAAAAAGCAGCAGCACAAATTCCAAAGAAAATGGCAGTCCCTCGCGCCACAATTCCAATGGGTAAGTTATAGCCAATGATTATGCTGACAAGTATAGCTACTACAATTCCAATTCGGGAAATCAGCATGCTATTCAGAACCTTACCAGGGAAAAGATTTTCGAAGAAATCTCGTCCAATGGCGGTTCCCATGGTATGAAACTGCGAACTCAAGGTAGACATGCCCGCCGAAAGCAAGGCCAGCATAAACAGGTAAACAAACCACTCGGGCATAGCTGCATTAAGGAATTCGGGAATAATCAGGTCGACATTTCCCTGCCCCACTTCGATAGCCAGCTGCCCTGTTTGCTGAAAAAAGTACAGGTTTGACAAGGCACCAACGGTATAAATAAAGCCGGTAACCACAAAAATGAATATTCCGCCGATTAACACCGCACGATTCAATTCCCGGTTACTTTTGACGGTCATAAACCGCACAACCAGCTGAGGCTGGGCCAGCACGCCAATACCGACTCCTAAGATGATGTTGGTGGTTAAGACCCACCACCAGGCAGACCCCATGCGTGGGAAAGCCGTCCAGCCCTGGTGTCCCTTGGTCTGCAGTGTATCCGGCACTAAGTTGGCCATATTGGTTAAAGCCTCATGCGCTCCAGACACGCCACCTAGCTTAATATAGGTCATTGCCAGCAGAAAGAATAAACTCAAAAACATGATTCCTCCCTGCAGTGCATCGGTGTACATCACCCCTTTCAAACCTCCGGCAATAACATAAGCGGCAATCACCAGTGAGAAGAAAGTCAGGGCAATGCCAAAATCGATGTCAAAAATGCTTTCTATAAAGCGAGCGCCTCCAACAAGTACCACCGCGGCGTACAAGGGCATCGCAAGAAAAATAATCCCCCCACTAAACATCTGAATCTTTTTGGATTGAAAGCGATTCCCTAAAAACTCGGGGAACGTATGGGCATCCAGGTTGTGCCCCATCTTTCGTGTGCGCCTTCCGAAAAATACAAAGGCAATAAACACTCCTATAAAAATATTTAACACCGTAAGCCAAATCAGCCCCATGCCATAAACCCCCGCAATGCCTCCAAAGCCAATGATGGCGGAGGTAGAAATAAAGGTCGCACCATAAGAAACAGCCATCACAAAAGGATGAATTTCGCGACCACCCAACAAATAATCATTGGCTGTTTTTGTGTTTTTAAATCCCACATAGCCCAAATAGGCAATCACCAACAGATACGTAATGACGACCAATCCAAGAGAAAACGTATTCATAAATTCCGGTTTAAAGTTGTTCTTTCAGTTGTTCGTCTTTTAGCTCCCAAGCCACGTCTTCCTGGAGCTCCAGCTCATCCGTTTCGCAGCCCTTGTTCCAGTTTTTTACTCCATACCAAATACACAAGAGCAAACTTAAAACCGCCAACAGATAGCCCAGGTAAATTGAAGGATCGTTAATTCCCAACATAAGTTTCTATTTTATTCGTTTAGTTTCCGTACACCAGTTCATCGCTGAGTGGCAAAAGGTCGTTTTGAGCCACCAGCTCCAGGGCAACCTCGTAATCCTCCACATCCACAATGAGCAACGCTGTTTTCCCATCCTCTAAAACCCGGCCATAGGCATTCAGAAAGTTGAGCCCGGCCTGTGCCAATTGCAACAAGATTTCATCCAGCCCGCCCGGGTGATCATCCATACCAAACACAAGCACTTGGCGCAAAGCAGCCGAAAGGCCATCTGCCTGCAGCGCCTCTTTTGCCTTTTCGGGCTGATCAACCAGCAGATTTAAAATTCCCCACCCACTTGCGGTATGCGTAAGAGTCATGGATCGAATATTGATTGTATTCGCTCTTAAAATACGCGTAACCCGCTCAAAATGTCCGGTTTTGTTTTCCAAAAAAATGGAGACCTGATAAGCCATAATTTCTAAATTTTCACAGTATCTAAAACACGTTTGTCATTCACCCGTATCGCTTTCCCTTCTGATTTTGGGAGCGAACCGGGCTCAACAAGTTTGACGATGGGCTTAGCTAGCACTTCATCCCGAATTTGATGCGTAATCATCCGGCTAAGCCGATCCAACCGTGTAATATCTCCATTAAACCAATCTCTCCTAACTTCCACCTCAACAATCATTTCATCCACCCCATCCACATGTTCAAGGGTAATGAGGTAATCGGAGCCTACTTCCGGAATCTTTAGTAGCACCCCTTCAATCTGCATGGGGAATACATTACACCCCTTAATGATGAACATATCATCACTACGACCTGCAATCCGGTCAATTCGGGCATGCGTGCGCCCACAGGCACATGACCCCGGAATAATTCGTGTTAAGTCGCGCGTACGATAACGAACAAGCGGCATGGCTTCGCGATCCAGGGTGGTCATCACCAGCTCCCCAATCTCTCCATCAGGAACCGGCTCCAAAGTCTCCGGATCGAGAATTTCGACCAGGTAGGCGTCTTCCCAAATGTGCAAGCCGGCTTGATGCGTACATTCAAAAGCCACTCCGGGGCCATTCATTTCTGACAGTCCGAACGAATTGTAGGCTTTTACCCCAAACAGCTCTTCAATACGTTGCCGTTGCTCTTCAGTATGAGGCTCGGCACCTATCACAAACAGACGCAAGTCGGTATCCTTCCGCGGATCCAGCCCTTCGGCCTGAAAAACCTCATACAAACGTCCCAAATAACTAGGAATAGCATGGACCACCGTAGTACCGTAATCTTGCATCAGTTTGATTTGACGCAGGCTGTTACCCGCTCCGGCAGGAATGCTCAAACACCCCAACCGCTCAATACCGTATTGAAAACCAAGACCTCCAGTAAACAAACCGTAACCACATATATTTTGAAAAACATCGGTATCGCGAATACCGGCACAAAACAGGGAACGAGCCATCAGATTAGACCAGCTGCTAATGTCGTGCCGGTTATGAAAAATTACTGTTGGATTACCTGTCGTTCCGCTTGAGCTGTGCAAACGGATAATCTCTTGCTTCGGTCGGCTTAAAAACCCATACGGAAAATGATTGCGCAAATCCTGTTTGGTGGTGAATGGTAATTGACGAATGTCGTCAATGTGTTTCAGCTTATCAGCTGTAATTCCCTTTTGCTGGTATAGTTGCTTGTAAAACGGTGCCTTCCCAGCATCCAGAATCGTTTTCTTCAGCCGTTCAAGCTGTAGTTTTTCCAGCTTTTTTCGCTCTATGGTCTCAAATTCTTTTTCCCAATACATTGGTGTGTGTTTTTCTATCGTTAAAAGACATACATCATCATCACAATGAAACGGTGATTGGTTGTCAGATGCTTATCGGCATATAAACCGTCCGAGAAGTCAAATTCGCCAACCCCGTAGTTTGCCGTGGTCATTTCATATTCAGCAATCACTCTCACTTTGGAAACATTCAGTGCCACATGAGGAGCTACACGAGCCAAATCCTGCACATTCGTAAGCAGCCCAGCCACAACGCCTTTTCCTACCCCATCGTCATACAAAGGAGCATCGGCACCCAAGTTTCCGCCGTACCCCAGAGTCATCCCAACCTGCCACTTTTGCCCATAAACCATATTGAGCAAAGCGGTATAATTGCTGTAATTGGTATAGGTTTCCGCACCCGTTGTCAGGTCGCGCGTGGCCACGCCATAACCTCCAAGCATGGTCAGGTGTGTCATATTTTGGCCGTAATACCCTTTGGCTGTCAAGCTAAAACGACGACTCTGATGTTTCAAGTAGGCCATAAAACCACTGCTGGTTAAAAATTCATCTGCTTTGAACGTACCATCGGTTCCGGCCACCGTCATGCGCGGTTTAATCCGCTTAATTTGAGCACCGGCCCCAAGGGTTAGTCCATTATAATTATACTCAGTTGACCAAACCAGCTCAGGCATCACACCATTGCGCTGTGCCTGTGTAGGGGTAGTATAATTACTGGCCTCAAAACATTTCGAAGTGTATTGATTTTCATAAACCGCAGCTCCGGATACCGTCCAGTAGCCGGCTTTAACATCGTAGCGAATTTGAGGCGAACGATTAAATGCCTGAAAAGGCGAACCTGTATTCAAACCTGCCACCGTAGGAAAGACACCTCCACCCCAAAAGGGATGCCAGCTCTGCCCTACCAACAAACGTGATTTTGTCCAGTCGAAAACCACATTGGCATGGCGAATCCGAAACAGTGTCGGATCAGTTTTCACAATTCCGCCAAAATCAAACTCAATGGTACCGCTGGTTTTAGCACCAAAAATCTCCGGCCCATCAACTTTAACGCCCAATCGCGAAGCAAGAGCCGACAAATTCGAGCTAGCCTGCTCATTAATATCTTCGCCATTGGCATCTTGACCCACATAGAGCGGAACCAGGTAAAATAACTCATTGGCAGCATCCAAGCCTTTGTATGAATCGATAAAAATCTCATTCCGCACAAATCCGTATAAATTCAGATTCAGGTCTTTGCCCTTCTTCTCTTGTGCATTTCCAAACAAAATCATCCCCATGAGGCAAAGCAAGCCCATCAATTTCTTCATCATTGTCAATTTAAAAGCAGTCTATATTTTTTGTTTTTCAGACCAAATGGCGGAAAACTGACTTCGGCAAAATGCAAAACAGTCCAATCGGGAAGACATTTTGGGCGTTAGTTAGCGTCATTTTGGTTCATTGGGAATCAAAAATAAAAGAAAACCCTGTCCGATCAATGGAAGCTATAAGTCAATTCCTTAAAAACAAGTCGATTAAATTACGATCCATCAAGCAAACAAGCCGATAAACAAGCAATTGTAAATTTCAGAACCAAAATTCTATTAATTTGAAATTTCAGTAATTTATAATCGTTTTGAATAATAAATGCTTGCAAACGGGCCGAAAAGCACTTCCCCGCTCGCTGTTATTTATAATTAGAGCCCCCTCCCATTGCATAGGAATTTTCTTTGCTCTGACACAAATTTGAGCCAGCGCAAAGAAAAGCATGCTTGATCATCACGACACGGATTTCAACCTCCCATCAGCAGTCAGAACTTTAAGTTTCTGCTTCACTCAGCCAAAGGGTAGGCAATTAATATTAATAACTTAGCAAACTACCCCACACCCCCCTAAGGATGAGATAAATATATTATATAACATGCTTTGAAAAATAGGAGCAAAAGCATTGCTGACATATGGAATATTCTTCAGAACTTGTTTCCTGATGATAAAATTCCACCAGACAAAATGGTTCTCCTGAAAAGAAACTAACGTAACTTAATTTTTGGGGAATGAGATGAAAAAATACCGACAAAAAAAAGAGGTTCTCAAAATACTGTACGCAGCAAATACCAGGTCTGCTGATTTAAGTCTTTCTGAGGGAGTAATCAATCGCCCCCAGCAAAGCTCGCTAAATACTCCTGCCTCGATAACGGCTTTGGTTCGATTGCCCAAAGAGGAAATTCGGCAGAATAAAACGTCACAAATCACGCGCATTTTTCGGCATCACCTTCTAAACCTTACATCAAAAGATATTAATCAAACCTACAGGCGATCGGAAGAGTTCGCTATTGCGCTACTAAATAAGGTTGGTCATGCCATGGGTAAAGCACTGCCCATCTTGATCCAACTATTGAACCTAAGAGTCATTGTTCTGAGTGGTAATCATGCAGACGCGAATCAACACATTCCAGTTCCTATCCAGCATGCACTCAATCGTTATTACCTCAAAATATCGATTAACAAGCACTTGTCATTACTTCAAAGAGGTCAAGCTTGTTAGAGGTTACGACGATCTATTATAACTATTTATTTAATCAGACAACAATTCAGTCTAACTATAAATAGGTACAAGTAGAAACTTAGTCTTAACCTGTGCAGTCTCGCTGCACAAATTAATCTAAATCTTAGTTCTATGAGAAAAATTATCTTGACATTTATGAGTACAGTCTGTTTGGCACTCTTGCTAATCGGGCAAACTCACGCGCAAGTGAGCGTGAGTGGTACAGTTAGGGATGCACAAGGGGAAGAAATCCCGGGAGTGACAGTCCTTGAAATAGGCACGAATAATGGTACAATTACGAATGCCAATGGAAAGTACACCATTCAGGTGGCTTCTGACGCAGTAATTTCTTTTTCGTTTGTGGGGATGGGAACCAAAGAAGTGAATGTTGATGGTCGTCAGACGATCGATGTTCGGCTAGATTCAAACGAAATCGGCATTGACGAAGTGGTGGTTACTGCTTTGGGAATTAAGAGAGAAGCAAAAGCCCTGGGTTACATCACCCAAATTGTTAAAGGAGATGCCCTCGTGCAATCCAACTCGCCAAACATGGCAAGCTCACTTTCGGGAAAACTCGCGGGAGTAGGTATTACTAACGCCAACCAGCTGGACGGTGGTTCAACAAGGATTGTAATCCGTGGCAACAACAGCATTACCGGTAACAACCAGCCATTGTTCATTGTAGATGGTATTCCGCTCGAGAACAATCCTTCGGTAAACATCAGCGGAACAACAGAGAACACCTCAAGCATTACCGACTATGGTACGGCTATTAACTTCCTGAATCCGGAAGATGTTGAAGAAATGAACGTACTGAAAGGGCCAGCGGCTGCCGCACTTTACGGAGCACGTGGTGCAAATGGAGTAATCCTGATCACCACCAAGAAAGGGACCAAGAAAAAAGGAATAGGCGTTAACTATTCTTATAACCACAAAATTACCGATCCATACCGTTTTCGCGAACAACAAAACGTTTACGGTTATGGTGGCCCGGCAATGGCCATGTATACAGCCGACAACGACCAGCTGTATGAAAAAGATGCTGACGGAAATATTCTGTATCCCCGTCAGCGCTGGTCGGGCGATCGCTATGAAGCCATCTATGGTAAAATGCCACATGGTATGTGGACCTACGACTCACAAGCCTTCACCTGGCATGGATATTCCACTTCGTGGGGTCGCAAAATGGATGGAACTCTTATTAAGTGGTGGGACGGTGAAATGCGGCCGCATTCTCCGCAGCCCGACAACCAGGAATTCTACTATCGCAATGGTATTCAGCAAACCCACAACGTCTCGTTCTCGAATGCTGGCGACTTCGGGTCTGTACGTGTAGGGATCGGTCACACCAGCAACGACGCCGTGATAGATAATAGTAACTACAAAAGGACCAACATTTCAATTGGTTCAAACATGAACATCTCTGATGTTCTGAAAGCAGAAGTATCCGTCACCTACAACGATCACTACAGGCTTAACGGTATGAATATGACCACCACCAATGATTTCTTTACGAAATTCGTGTACAACTATCCGGTAGATTACCGCCCGGAGTTGGACTTTCAGAACTATAAAAGAGAAGATGGCACAAAAAATAACAACAATAATAATCCATACGGGGTAAACGCTTACGATGTATTCTGGAATATTTATGAACAGAACAGGACACAGCAACGCAACCAGTTTTTGGGAGCCATAAAAATAGATTACACGCCAACGGACTGGCTTACCTTCATGGCCCGGGGTGGTATGGACTATAACAATCAGGACATTGAAACCCGCAACAAGCCCACCGATATTGCCGGCTTGAATGGATTGTATACACATAGTATGGCTCGTGAAATGGTAAAAAACTATGATTTTCTGGCAACCGTTCACAAGAATGATTTCATGAGCAACCTCGATGCAAGCGTTTCGGCTGGTGGAACCCGCTGGTCGCGCGAACTGTATGGAATGAGCGGAAGAAGCGGAGGAACGTTCAAAGATCCGTGGATCTATTCATTCCAGAACTACGACATATCAAAGCAAGGAGGTCTGGTACAGGCCTACCAGGTTCCTTCCGAATCACGTTTGGAAAAGAGGATCAACTCGATATACGGGTTCCTTGATTTGAGTTACAGTGACTACCTGTTCTTCCAGGCAACCGGAAGAAACGACTGGTCATCGACCCTCCCATCGAACAACAATTCGTACTTCTACCCGTCAACATCGCTGAGTTTTGTTTTCAGCGAAGTGGCGCAAAAAGACTGGCTGTCGTTTGGGAAGCTTCGCCTAGCCTATGCCGAAGCAGCCACCGATGCTGCTCCATACAAATTGCTGCCAACTTTCGAGTCAGGTTCATTTGCTGGATATCCAACACACAGCATCAAAAATACCCTTCCTCCAACCGAGTTGAAACCGCAACGCTCCAGGTCCTACGAAGCTGGTCTGGACATTCGCTTCCTCGAAAACCGCTTAATGTTCGACTTCACGTATTACAAAGCTGTTTCAGACAATCAAATCATGAGTGCGCCAATTCCAGTATCATCGGGTTACAGCAATGTTGAGTTCAACTCGGGTGAGATGGAAAACAAAGGTTTCGAGATCATTGCCAGCTACGATATCATCCGCACCAACGACATCGACTGGACACTGGGCTTCAATGGTTCGCGAAACCAGAATAAACTTCTCTCGCTTGACGGGATAAACAAAACCATTATCATCGGCCAATTCTTTGGCGATGCAGGCCCGGTGGTTCAGGTAGATGTAGGCGAAGAATATGGTAATATTTACGGTTGGGATTACGTATATAACGACAAAGGAAACAAGGTGGTCGAAACCCGATTGGATGGCGATGGCAAGGTAGTGGGGACGCTTTACAAAACCACTGACACCCGGGTTAAACTGGGGAATGCCACACCCGACCTGATGGGGGGTATCAGCAACACGCTCCGTTACAAAAACCTCCGCCTGTATGCATTGGTTGATTACAGCTGGGGAGCAGATATCTGGAGTGGAGACTATGCAACATCACTGTCATCAGGGCTGAGTCCGGAGACCCTTGAGGAAAGAAACGGCGGAGGTCTGCCTTTTACTTATCCTGATGGGACACAGGCTAACCACGGTATTGTTATGGAAGGCGATCTGGAAGACGGAACACCCAATACGAACGTGGTTCACTACATCTGGAAATACGGGCGGCTGGGTTCGTGGGGTGGCGGAAACCTTTCCACTCCTTCGATCGTGAAAAACAATTGGATCAAACTACGCGAGATCACACTCAGCTACAGGGTTCCGTCAGAGATCTTACAAAAAACAGGATTTATACAAAGTCTGAACCTTTCGGTTACCGGACGTGACCTGTTCTACTTTCACTCCTCCATGCCTGACAAAATCAACCCAGAGGCTACAAGTTTAACAGCAGGTAATGCACAGGGCTTAATGTTTGGTGCATTGCCGGGAATGCGTTCATTCAGTTTCGGCGTAAACGTTGGATTCTAATTTGTAACACCCTAAAAAGGAAATACTATGAAAAATATTAAAATATACTCACTTTTGCTCAGCCTGTTTTTTATTGGCTTCACGCAAAGCTGTACCGAAGATTTCGAGGATATAAACCGGGATCCTTTCAATCCGACACAGGCATCGATACCAACTGTTTTTAACCGGGTTACCAGTTCGCTTGTATTGGGTTGGATGGAACAGAACTCCATACACAACGGATACTATTATTTTGTGACCCAGCAGTTAGCTAACGCGGCTCCACGTTACATTCTGGCGCAAGGCGTAGATGAGATCTGGGTTGCATATTACACCACCTTGAAAAACGTTCGCTGGTTAGAAAGCGAATTCGCAAAATCGGAATTAAAAATGGACAACGCTCAAGCTTCTCTGAATATCATACTTGCTTACAAAACACTTCGTACAGCCGACTACTATGGAGACATGCCATTTACTGAAGCTGGACGAGCAGCAGAAAGCAGCGATTATTTCCGAGTGAAGTACGACAACCACCAGGAAATCTACACCTACTGCCTGGATCTATTGAAATCGGCTTCCGAAAGTTTCTCCTCCGATGCCGACCAGTTTAGCTTAGGCAGTGGCGACGTACTTTTCGGAGGTGATTACGACATGTGGAAGAAATTTGCCAATTCTATTCGTCTACGGTATGCCATGCAGCTTGCCGAAGTTGATGCCTCGCAAGCCAGTGCTCACATTGGTGAAATTCTGGGTAACACCGCACAATACCCCGTGATCAGCGGTGATGAAACACTTGGCATTTGGCCTGACGATTTGGGAATTACCATCGATTCACGTCCATGGTCCTTTTCAGCAGAAAACCTCACGTGTTTAGGATCCACCATGTGGAACGAAATGTCAGAAAGCAATGCAGCTGATGGTTCGGGTATTGTCGACCCACGTTGCATGGTTTTTTTCGAAACCAACAGAGAAAATCAATGGGCAGCGCAGCAACAAAACGGCGCCAACCCAGTTCAGGGAAGGGGACCATACCTGAATGCAGCATTCCCAAGTGGGCGCGACCGCGCCATGACACAGGCCGAATGGGATAACAAAGGCGAATCGGCCTTCTATTCGTCAGTAAACTACTACCTGGCCCGCGACGACCAGTATCTTCCCGAGATCATCATGACCGTGGCAGAAGTACATTTTATTACAGCAGAAGCATACCTGCGAGGTATTGGCGTTGCTAAGAACGTTGCAACGGCAAAAACACACTATGAAGCCGGTGTCACTTCTTCTATTGAATTTTGGTACGGATTGGTGGATCTGGCTTCCAGTATATGGTACATCAACCAACCCACGCTGGGTGCAAACGACATCTCCACGTATATGGCTCGCAGCGAAATAGCTTTCAGCAGCAACGAAGACGATGCACTGAAACAGATTTACAAGCAGATCTGGATCGATTCATTCCGTCAACCTTGGGTGGCTTTTAACCTGTACAGAAGAACGCTAGCGACACCACGCGACGAAAGCGGATCGTACAATCAAGCTGAGAATGCATTCTATAAGTTGCCTTATCCTGAAAGCGAAAAAAATTATAACGCTGATAATTTCAATGCAGCGCTGAGCGGCAAGGAAAATTCGCCAGCCAACAAATTGTTCTGGCATAGGTAATGTTTTAAATTATAGCCTAGTTTAGTGGCAGCCATCGATCCTTGTGTCCGGTGGCTCCACCATTTGACTGGAGCTCTTCAATAAGATGACAATAAACTCACAATCACCTATTATTTACTTAAAGCTATCATTGGTGTCCGGTAAAAAAATTACCGGGCACTAATGTTTGGAACAATCCTTTATATCGTGAATCATATGCTAATTCTGAAATAGAAAAAATAATTAAAGATTGAAATAAACAGTTTGTAGTAAAGAGGACTCTAAACGGTGCGCGGTGCCAAGCGTTGAGCCCCGGTTGAACGAAATCGGGCGTTTCACTTTTGTTGTGTTAGTCCGTTTTTTTTCTGCCGGATCCTTTGTTTTTCAGTTTGCTGCTTTTGTTCAGGACATACTTATCCCTGCCGGCTAAAAAACACCTAGTGGTTTGAGGGAGCGGTCGATGCTGCTTTTTGGGTTCATGCTTTCGTTCTCAAAGTCCTTATCTCGATTACAATCAAAGATTTTAAGTCATTCTGTTATCCAAACAAAATTTTATACCTATTTTCAAAGTGCAGCTTAAAAGGCCTGAAATAAACGACTCGAACAGGAAATAATTCCGGTCTTCACACAGACTGCCGTTGTAATAAATAACCCACTAGTCTTTCATTCAAATGAGAATAAAACAAGTTTTACTAGCGATGATTACTCTTGCAGTTATAGCTTCACTGTTTTACAGCTGTACGAGTAACGAGAATCTAAATTCGGCAGATGTTGTTATTTATGGAGGAACTTCTGCGGGCATAACTGCTGCCATTCAAGCCGCAAGACTTAAAAAATCGGTCGTCATCATAGAGCCAACCAATCGTTTAGGAGGATTAACAACGGGTGGTCTTGGGCAGACTGACATCGGCAACAAACAGGTTATAGGAGGAGTTGCTCGTGAATTTTATAGGAATATCAAAGCTCACTACAAGGATTCTGCCAATTGGGTCTGGCAACTCAGGTCCGAATATAAGGATGGAGGGCAAACGCGTTCAGGAAAAGAAGAAGATGCCATGTGGACATTCGAGCCCTCGGCCGCTCTGAAAGTCTATCATAAAATGATTGAAAATCTCGATATTACCATAATCTACAACCAGAAACTTAATAGAGTAACAGGTATATCGAAAGATTCTAATACCATTAACTCGATTTCAATGGAATCGGGTGATACTTACTTCGGGAAAGTTTTTATCGATGCAAGCTATGAAGGTGATCTCATGGCAGCTGCAGGAGTTTCTTATACCGTGGGGCGAGAATCTAATTCTCAATATGGGGAATCTTTAAACGGTGTTCAATCCAACAAATTTGGAACGACACTGCAAGGTACGGTTTCGAACAACAGTGTATATCATAATTTCATCGAAGGTGTCGATCCTTATATCGTAAAAGGTGATCCTTCAAGCGGACTTCTGCCTTTTATTACCGGAGGAGAATACAAAGGTGAAGGACAAGGAGACAATGGGCTACAAGCTTACTGCTTCCGAATGACCCTGACAAACCACCCCGGAAACCGAATACCATTTAAGAAACCTAAAAATTATAACGAACTGGAATATGAACTCTTATTTCGTAATTACGAAGCAGCTGAGGGGCCAATAGAAGAAATGTATGCTTATGGTGATCCTTTGGTGCCTTGGATCAATTCAGCAATGCCCAACCGGAAAACGGATACTAACAACCAAAAAGGATTTTCAACTGATTTTATCGGACAAAACTGGGAATATCCTGAAGCTTCCTATGAAGAGCGCGAAAAAATAGTAACACGCCATCGTCAGTATCAGCAGGGATTAATGTGGACACTGGCCTATCATCCGCGTATTCCGGCAAAAGTAAGAGAAAAGGTGTCGCAGTGGGGAACGTGCAAAGATGAATATGAACGTGAAGATGGATGGCAACAACAACTCTACATAAGAGAAGCGCGCCGCATGATTAGCAATTATGTGATGACCCAAAAAAACTGCGAAGGAATTGAAATCGTCCCCGACCCTATTGGAATGGCTGCGTATGGCATGGATTCGCACCATGTTAAGCGCTACGTAAATTCCAATGGATACGCATCCAATGAGGGAAATGTAGAAGCTCATGTTAAAGCTCCTTTTCCAATAAGTTATCGCTCAATTTTCCCGAGAAAAGAAGAATGTTCTAACTTGCTTGTTCCTATATGCCTGAGTGCAACACATATCGCATTTGGGTCGATTCGGATGGAGCCCGTATTTATGGTCCTGGGGCAAAGTTCTGGTGTTATTGCTAGTTTGGCAATTGAAGAAGATAAAGCAGTTCAAGAGATAGAATACAATAAGATTAGAGAAGTATTGATCAAAAAAGATCAAGTCTTAGAATAAAAATTACGCACGACAACAAAGAAGGCTTTAAGCGTTAGGCAGTGCAGAGCTTTGTACCCCGGTTGAACGAAATCGGTTGGCCTTTAGGTTTTAAAAAGGCCAACTCATGGTTTACTGAAGATAACTTGTATTTTTTTAACTTTTTCAACAACTTCGCGCTCTGTACTATGCTGCCCATGCAGGGCACATACAATAGCCAATAAAGCAAAGGGACACTCTGGTTTTGGGTAGGTCCCAGCAATTACGACCGCCGCCAAATCGTTGATTTGGCTTTATAATAAAAAGATAAAACCAAATACAACATTGTGGCTCCTTAGCATTTTGGATAGTTAATCTGGCAATACCCCCTTTTGCCTCATAAACGAGTCTATTCATTGCTAAAATCCCACTGATAGAAGAATATCAAGGACAAAAAGAATATGCAGACAAACAACTATATATACTCCTTTAGTTATGCTAATTACGAAAATGAGTTATGCAAGCTCGAATCGAGCTATATTTTTAATAAGGAAGAAAAGAACAAACTGCTTTTTTCCGATATAAAAGCAGAACCTTCAAATAGTGCTTTCATAAAAAACCGACTTGACATTATCTCATTTTCTGAAGATTACTCTACGCTAATAAATAAAATCAAAAAAGAAAGTATATGCATTGAAGGTTTCAAAGTTGAATATTTAGTTTTGGATGGTGATACAACGGAGTATGCTGTGAGGCTTAAGAAGGTAAGAGATATAGGCTACAGCATTGAAGGTGATTCTGATTACTATAGCCCCTCAATAACTTATGCTTTATGCAATTACGAGGGTATTTGGTATTTTGGTGTTTTGATTAAAAATAATTTTGCTTGGCATAAACACAAGCAAAAACCTTGCTCATACAGCAACTCAATAAGTACAAATATCGCCAAAGCTCTTGTCAATATTGCAGCAAAGGGAAACAAAGAAGAAAAGCTACTCGATGCATGTTGTGGCGTTGGGACAATCATGCTAGAAGCCTGTTTTGCCGGAAATAACATTGAGGGCTGTGACATTAACTGGAAGATATGTAAGAATGCACGAGAAAACCTTTCTCACTTCAACTATACTGCAAATGTATATCGTTCCGATATAAAAGACATTAACACAAGGTATGATGCTGCCATTATTGACCTACCATACAACCTATTAAGCTGTGCAACGGATAATGATATCTTACACATTGTTGAGTCGACAGCGGAAATCACAGATCGACTTGTGATTGTATCGACATCAGATATTACAACCTTAATTAGCAACGCAGGACTCCGAATAGCAGGCTATTGCAGCGTTGGTAAAAGTGGAAAGAGAAATTTCGCTAGAAAAATATGGGTTTGTGAAAAGAATGAATAGTAAATGAGGATCAAAAGAGACAGGCAGTGAAAATTGGCATTGAACAGGATTTCATCATCAGCTGAGCCATTTTAAATACCCAACTATCCATATACTCAAGGAATGTGCAAGTGTATCAGAGCAAAATTTGAGCTATGAAGCAGCCATGATTTAAAAAGCACAGACAAGTATAAAAATAGGTTATTAACATGGAACTAATTACAAGTTATTATGGCACGAAACACAATTGAATTTGAAAAATTAATTGAAAGGGGCTGCGGTATCGATATTCATAAAGAAACAGCAGTAGCAACAGTCAAAGGAAAGGGATTAAAGAAGGAACAAAAACTTACGAAACCTTTACCAGTCCTTTGAAAGAGATGAAAGAATGGCTCATTAGTATTGGGATTACGCATATTGCCATGGAAAGTACTGGATTTATTGGAGACCGATTTTTAATATCCTTGAAAATTCAACACTTTAAAGTTGACATTTATAAATTATTTACAGATAAAATTATGCATGAGAATTAAAAATCTCTACATTTACGACCAGAAACCAAGTTTCTTATTTGAAATCACATATGAAAAAAGTAACAATTGTAATTATCAGTATCATCTTCTGCTCTACATTTGCTCAGGGACAGAAAGACAAACAGTTTTATGCCGACTTGACAACCGCCAGCCATTCGATATGGCACGGTTGGGATATAAACAATAATAACAGTCCGGTCATACATCCTTACCTCGAGTATGCCATCCCAAAATCTGGTTTTTCTTTGGCCGCCTGGGCATCTCTGCCAACTGACCGCAGTCTGAATATCAACGACGATATTGAGTTTTTCCTTAAGTATAACAAAGAGTTGCTGGGAAAAAAACAATTCGCCATAAAGTTCAATAGCTTTATTGACTATGTTGTTTGTCCTAATGTGAAATTGACTACAACGGATGGTTCAAACAAAACAAAAATGCTATGGAAATATAATCTTGGCATCGCTTTCACCAACCTCATCAAGATAGCCCAAAGTCGCGTTATTCCGGCGTACAACCTATATTACATCCGTCCGTTCGGCAACATTGACTTTACCGATGGGTCCATTCACGAGTGTTCACTCTTTTACACTATTCCAGTTTTAAGCCGGATTAAAGTAGGCAGTACGGTTAACTATCACACCGGTGTGTTTGACGGAGGATCTGGTTGGACTCATGCGACTTCACACATCTCTTCTTCACTTAATGTAAAAACTGTCAAACTCTCTGCTGCCATCAACAAGCAATGGTCTTTTAACCAGCGAAGTGATATAGAAGATGAATTTTGGTTTTCATTGGGTATCAGTTCTAAATTTTAAGCGAGTATGAAACAGATTAAATCATTTCTTACATTGACCATAATACTCCTTTCCCTCCATGCAACAGGACAGGAAGTACAACACCGTTTTATTGCTTCAGGAAGTGGCATGAAAAACATCGTTATTGCTAACGAACAAGGTGATATTGAATGGAGCTATCCTGCCGGTAAAGAATGCAATGATGTAAGCTTATTATCAGACAGTACCATCCTCTTTAGCTGCAGCACAGGCGCCAAACTGGTGTCTTTACAGAAAGAAGTCCTATGGGAATATAAAGGAGCACCAAATACGGAGGTTCAATCGGCATCCATGCTACGCAACGGAAACATATTGATTATACAAAACGGCACCCCTGCATTATTGAAAGAAATTAACCGAAAAGGCAAGATAAAAAGGGAGTTGATCATCCCAACTTCCATGAAAAATCCTCACGCCCAGTTTCGTAATATCAGGCAAACACCGGACAAGACCTACCTGGTAGGCTATTTCAGGGAAAACAAAGTTTGCGAATTTGATAGAAAAGGAAACATTATCAGAACCATCCCCATCAAAGGGAATGCCTTCGCCTCCATTCGCCTGAGCAATGGAAATACGCTGATAGCCTGTGGTGATGGACACCGCCTTATTGAAATAGACAAGGAGGGAAATGAAGTGTGGACGGTTGAAGAGAATGAGATACCCGACCATCCCTTGCGTTTTGTTGCCAACGTTCAACGCCTGCCAAACGGCAATACAGTTATTTGTAATTGGGGTGGTCATGGTCATAAAAACGGACAAGCACAGGTTTTTGAGATTACCCGGGATAAGAAAGTAGTCTGGGAGGTTAACGACTGGGCAAGACTTGGCATGATATCCACTCTGCAGATACTTGATGTTGAAGGCAAGATGGAACATGGAGATCTATTCAGATAAACCATTATGATATGAATAAACAACCCAATACGGTACCCAATATTGATAAGGCAATAACCATTATTGAACTGCTTTCCAAGAATCCCAATGGCATGACGCTCCAATCGCTTATCGACATGACCGACTTAGCCAAGACTTCTGTTTTTCGCATTTTAAACACCTTTGTTGACCATGGTTATCTTTACAAGGAAACGAATAACTGTTTCCGATTAACAAAAAAGTTTCTGACGCTTGGTCTGGCAGGCATGGGAAACGAAAACCTGATTGAAAAGTCACTAAGTGTGATGCGTCGCTTAAAGGACGAAATTAACGAAACCGTTTTGCTCGGCACCATGGTTGATGATAAGATTGTGATGCTGGAGCAGATCATTGGCAACCATCCGTTTACCTTTTACCTGAGACCCGGAAAAAAAGTTGAAATGCACATATCTGCACCAGGTAAGGCTTACCTGGCCTTTTGCGATAAGCAAGAAAGAGAGACGATTATCGACCGATTGGAAATGAAAAGATATAATCAAAACTCCATCACCGATAAATCAATTCTAAGAGAACACCTTAAGATTATAAAAGAACAAGGATACGCTATAGACCGTGCTGAAGAAATGGAGGGTGTTCACTGTATTTCAGCTCCTATATTTTCATCCAACGGTCAGCCTGTCGCACTCATCTGGACAACCGGTCCTTCCTCCAGGTTATTAAAGGAAGACTTTGAAAAAAATGGGAATATTATCAATCAATATGCTCTGGAAATCTCAAAACAATTAGGCTACATAAATGATTAACCTGATGAAACGATTCAATAAACTATCCGGTTTTCTTATAGTATGCATCGGCTTGCTTTTAGCAAACACGGTACAAGCAAATCATAAAAACACAAACCATAAAATCGACTCACAGATACAGGTTGCCTTAGCGCAATTAGATATGCCTGATCATATAGTATCTGTAGTCAAAAACACCACAGACAGTCGATCAAAAAAGCAACTTCTTGCTGATATCAATACCGTTATCACACTCCAGAATAGCTTAAAATTGATTTCTTTCAACGGCACCAAACTGGCTCTCGAGGATATCATTTCCAGTCATCCTCAAGTTGACAAAGAACTAAAAAATTACCTGAAAGAACTTGATAAAAAGGAAGCGAGAATCAATAAAATCAAACCTGGTATTTATCAACTTGATAAAAAAGCCATCAATGAGATTCAACTATTTCTGAACAATCACCGGGCTGTTTTACTTAGAAATCCGTACCTGAACAATAAGGAGTTACTTGTACTCCGACATAAGGTGAAAGATGCCCGTAAAGCAATGGCAGCACAGATTGGACGCAACAAAAACAACTGGTCTACGGCCGACGAAATTAGACGCCAAGGATGGAACAATGACATATGCGCGTTAAGCAATCTACAGGGAGAAATAAAGATTAACTCACTAATAAAATCTGACAGTGGTGCTCCCATCTTAGACATTGACCTGCACTGGGATAGCAAACGTCTACTTTATTCAACCGTTGGGTCTAATAAACGCTGGCAGGTTGTGGAACATAATCTCGCCGATCAAAGCGAACAAGTACTGACTCCCCATGAATATGATGATATTGACTATTTCGATCCCTGCTACCTTCCAAACGGTAAGGTTGTCCTTTCAACAACAGCCGCCTATGTGGCGGTACCCTGTGTCGGAGGTAGCAACAAAGTATCAAGCTTACACTTGCTTGATCCCGCTAATAAAGACCTGAGACAACTGAATTTCGGACAGGAGAGCGAATGGAATCCCGTGGTGCTTAATAACGGAAAAGTATGTTACCTAAGATGGGAATATACCGATAACTCACATTACTTCACCCGTATTCTTATGAACATGAATCCGGATGGAACAACCAAAAAGGAATACTATGGCAGTGGCTCATATTTCCCTAATTCGTTATTTGATGTCAAACCCATCCCCAATCACCCATCCCAGTTTATAGGTATTGTATCCGGTCATCATGGCTTAGCCAGATCGGGCCGCCTGATAATCTTTGATCCGGTGAAAGGGAGAAAAGAAGCAGATGGCGTTGTGCAGGAAATTCCTGGTTATGGCAAAACGGTAGAACCAATTATTAAGGACAATTTGGTAGATGGTGTCTGGCCACAGTTTTTAACCCCCTATCCCCTGAGTGAAAATTATTTCCTTGTCTCGGCCAAGATGGGGCCTGATGAATTATGGGGCATCTATCTGGTTGACAAATTTGATAACATGACACTGGTGTATGAAGAGGAAGGTGCTGCACTGGTTGAGCCTAACCTGCTTCAAAAACGCCCTGTTCCACCGGTTATTCCTGAGCGTGTTAACCTTACCGACTCCACCTCAACGGTGTATATCATGGACATCTATCAGGGACAAGGACTAAAAGGCGTACCACGGGGAACTGTGAAGCAATTACGAATATTCACCTACGAGTACAGCTATAACAAACGGGGCGGTCATGACATTATTGGCCTGGAAAGCAGCTGGGATGTGAAGCGCATATTAGGTACAGTACCAGTTGAAGAAGACGGTTCGGCAACATTCAAGATACCTGCCAACACCCCTGTCTCCCTTCAACCTTTGGACGAAAACGGCGCTTCGCTTCAGCTGATGCGCAGTTGGATGACCGGCATGCCTGGCGAGGTAGTCAGTTGCGTCGGTTGTCATGAGTCGCAAAACACCATGCCCGAATCCAGATTTACCATTGCCTCAAGGAAACAACCTTCAGAAATCAGAGATTGGCATGGCGATATCCGACCATTCACTTATAATAATGAGGTCAAACCCATTATCGAGAAACGATGCGTTGCCTGCCATAATGGAAACAGTCAATCCATCCCTGACTTTTCAAGCGATGAGAACAGTGGATACCATGGCTTCTCAAAATCATATATGGCCCTTCATCCTTACGTGAGAAGACCCGGGTGCGAATCGGACTTTTATACCCTTGAGCCTATGGATTATTATGCAAATACCAGCGACCTGGTTCAGATTCTAGGAAAAGATCACTATGGAGTTGAACTGAACGAGGAAGAGTGGGATCGCTTGCTCACCTGGATTGACTTAAACGTTCCGTATCATGGGGAATATAATGCACCGGAATTTAATGGCTACAACCAGTACGAAAGAAGAAAAGAACTGGCCAAAGAATTTGCCAATGTGTGTATTAACAGCAAGCAGGAGTTGGAAAAAGCCAATCAGAAAAGAAAAGAAACAGGCCCAATCACTCCAATCAGGCCTGATTACAGGCCAAAAAAGAAGACCTCGTTAGCGCTGAATGGCTGGCCCTTATCAGCTGATGAGCTTAAAAAACTCCAGGAAGATGCAGCTGTTAATAATGCCATTACTAAACAGGTAGATATTGGCGACGGCATGGTGCTTGAATTTATTCGTATCCCTGCCGGAACCTATATTATGGGTGATAATGCCGGACAGCCTGATCAGAAAGAACGAATTGTGACCATCGAAAAACCCTTCTGGATGATGAAGACCGAAGTGACTAACAAACATTTCAGAACTATCTTTAAAGACCATGACAGCCGGGCGATAGACCAGCAGTGGAAAGATCATATCTTCCCGGGGTATCCGGCCAATGAGGATCAAATGCCGGTCATCAGGGTCTCCTGGGAGCAAGCCATGGAGTTTGGCAAGCTCCTGAGCGAAAAAACAGGCTTAAACATTACCTTGCCAACCGAAGAACAATGGGAATGGGCTGCCCGGGCAGGAAGTAACACTGCCATGCATTATGGAAATATAAATGATGACTTCTCAAAGTATGAGAACTTGGCAGATATTAGTCTCAAGGACCTGGCTGTAGTTGGTGTTGATCCAAAACCAATGGGAGCCAAAGATCCACGCCGTCGCTACTATGATTTTGTACCTCGCGACACCCTTTATAACGATGGAGTACTGGTACCACAAAACACAGGACAATACCATCCCAACGCCTGGGGCTTGCATGATATGCTGGGTAATGTGGCTGAATGGACGCGATCCGATTACAAACACTTTATCTTTGGCCTTTCTGATAATAAAGAACAACTGAAAACGGCCAAGGGCGGCTCATGGAGAGACCGGCCTAAATACGCTACTTCGGCAAGCAAGGAAGGTTACCTGAGTTATCAGAAAGTGTTCAACGTTGGGTTCAGACTAATTATAGAAGACTAGTACTAATTCTTAAGGAATACAAGCTATGCGCATTATTCGTTTAGTAACAGTTTGCATTTACCTGTTCAACTCCATATTGCTACAGGCGCAAAATGACCAACACCCTTTTTCACCCACTGATATGGCCACTGACATCAATGGCAAATTCATTGCTGTTGCAGGAAAGACAGCCAATTCAGTGCTAGTGATACGGTTAAAGGATGGTAAAGTCGTTAAAACGATTAATACAGATCTGGCACCTACCGGAGTTATTTTTAAGGATGAAGCCCTTTGGATAAGTAAGACTTATTCCAAAGGATATCTTCAAAAAGTGGACCTTAGAAATGATGAAACGATTAGCATAAAAGTGGGGCACGGCGCCTGTTCACCCATAGCTCATCCTATAAAAGATATTATCTATGTAGCCAACCAGTTCTCCAATGACATTTCGGTAGTGGATATCAATCAACTGAGGGAAATCAGGCGGATCAAGGTATTGCGCCAACCTACGGCCCAAACCATATCACCGGATGGCAAATATCTTTTTGTGGCTAATCTGCTGCCCGAAACACGAGCTGATATTGATACGGTTGCCTCGTGCGTATCGGTCATTGATACGAAGACAGCGGAAAAAATCAAAGATATCCGCCTGGCAAACGGCAGTAACGCCCTGCGCGACATACAAGTTTCTCCCGATGGACGATATGTATTCATCAGTCATAATCTTGGGCGTTTCCAGGTTCCAACGACCCAGCTTGTGCAGGGGTGGATGAATACCTCTGCCGTTTCAGTGATTGATGCACGTGCACTTACCTATGTCGCAACCGTTATTCTGGATCAACCAGAACAAGGTGCAGCAGGCTCATGGGGAATTGATATAAACAGCAAAGAAATGGTTGTTGCTCATTCGGGCACACATGACTACAGCCGTATTGCCTATCAGGCATTCATCAACAAGCTGGTAAGTCATCCCGACAAGCAGCAACTCACCTACGATCTGAACTTCATTCAGAATGTTCGTAATCGATATCCGGTAAAAGGGAATGGCCCCAGAAGCGTTTTGATGACCGAAAAGCAGCTGTTCATCGCCAATTACTTTAGCGACAACATCGAAATAATTGACCTTGATAAGTCCAGGAACGCAAACGAAGTCATTGCGCTGAACAAGGGCTATCAGCCAGATGAGGTACGCCTGGGAGAAATGATCTTCAATGATGCTTCGCATTGCTTCCAGGGCTGGCAGTCGTGCAACGGATGCCATCCGAACGATGCCAGAACAGATGGTTTAAACTGGGATTTGCTGAATGACGGTATTGGCAATCCCAAAAACTGCAAAAGTCTTTTGGTTAGCCACCATACACCTCCTGCCATGATAACAGGCATTCGTCCCAATGCTGAAGTGGCTGTGCGAGCCGGATTCAAACACATTCAGTTTGTTGAGGTTACCGAGGATGACGCGCGTAAAGTTGATGCTTACCTGAAAAGCCTGAAAGCTGTTCCCAGTCCTTTTTTGAATGATGACGGAGAGTTATCGGCCAATGCGTTAAAAGGAAAAACCGTATTTGAAAAAGCAAATTGCACCTTCTGTCATCATGGAACTTATCACACTGATCTCAAACGTCATGAGATAGGACAACAAGGTGAATTTGACCGGCAAAACACCTGGGACACTCCTACTTTGATTGAGATATGGAGAACAGCACCCTACCTGCATGACGGCAGAAGTGCAACCCTTAAAGATGTGTTTATCAATGAAAAGCATGGTTTGAAATACCACAAACTAAGCGAAGAAGAAATAGACCAGTTAGTTGAATATCTTAACTCACTTTAATGCTAAAATTTAGCTCCACCCACAGTGCTATTCCTGAGTTTGAACAAGCTGTCAATGCCATTTTCAAACAGCTTCAGACAATCAATAATCTGGTTAAGATCAGCTTCTTCACCGGAGTACACTCCGGGTGCAATCCCGATCAGCAAAAAGCAATTATTGCCCGGTATGCACAAAGCACTCTTGATCTTGTACATACAGGCATACCGTTAATCGAACAAAAACCTCTTGGCTGTTCCGTGTCTGTTGAATATGCAACTTATGAAGGTGATGGTACAATATGCCAAAAGCATGACAAAGGCCTTGATTATATACTAATTGAAGAAAAAGGCAAACGACTTCTGATCCTTAATGGCATCTCCGCCAGCAATACGCTGACATTAGAAGAACAGGCAAAAGCGGCTTTTGACGCATTAAGGTTCATCCTGAAGAAAACTGGATTTCCACTAAACTCAATAGCCAGGCAGTGGAATTATATTCCCGGCATTATTGCTTTTGACAAAGGAATACAAAACTATCAGGCATTTAATGATGTAAGAAGCCGTGTATACAATACCACCTCGTGGCCATCAGGCTATCCCGCAGCAACGGGCATTGGTATTGATGGACAACAGCTGATAATAGACATACTGGCCGTTGAGGGTTATGCTACCCAGGCTATCAGTAACCGTAAACAGATTGATGCGCATGAATACTCGGCAAATGTACTGTTGGGGCATTCAAGCTTAAAAACAAGCCCTAAATTTGAAAGAGCCAAGGCTGCTGTATCAGGTTCTTACGGTATGCTTTTTATATCAGGTACTGCTGCCATTAATGGAGAAGAGAGCGATATTGCAGACATCAGGCAGCAAACCTTGCTCACGCTGGAACATATCGAATTACTATGCTCATCGCTTGATAATGAATCAATGCGTATTCAACAACTGCGGGTTTATATTAGGCAGAAAGAAGACTTTGATCAGGTTCAAAAAATTTGTCATGAACATTATCCGGATGCGGCCATCATTTTCGTTCAAGCCGATGTTTGCCGCGATGAATTATTAGTTGAGATAGAAGCCTTTGCTACTTTCGAGGTGTAATAGCAAAAAATGAAAAGGCACAAGTGCCAAAAATCTGAACACCCTTCCCTAACTTTTGTTACTACATGATGGAGTTCCTATTTGAAAAGATGCAAACTGAAAGAAAGTAGCAATTTTTCGGTGGAGCTGGCGATAAAAATGACCACAATAATACACGAAAAGCGTTAGGAAGTTTAAGGTTAAAATTCAATTACAATGAATACAAAGATTTTTTTATTAGCATTATCACTTGCGTTTGCGAGTCTGGGTTTTGCTCAAGAAGCAAAATACCAATTGTCCAGTCATATTTTGGACATTACACAGGGAAAACCTGCCCCGAATGTCAAAATTAGCCTGTCGAAACGAGACAAAAGCGGAAAGTGGAACATTATTGATGAAAAATACACCGATAAAAACGGTCGTATCAAAGACTTTTTAAAAGAAGGCAAAGAAACTGAGCATCAAGGAGTGTATAAGCTGACTTATTTTGTAGAGCCTTATTTTGAAAAATTAAACCAAAGCTCTTTTTATCCATTTATAGAAGTCGTATTTAAGATTAAAGATGATAATCATTATCACGTTCCGATAACGCTATCCCCTTTCGGATATTCTACCTATAGAGGAAATTGAAAGAAAAACATCGTACAGTCAAATAGCCTTCCCCGCCAGCAAGTACTGGCAGGAATCGGCTCTCTCACTTCTTTTTACAAATACCTACTAAGGGGACTAGATAGTTATTGAGTTGTCATTAATTGAGCAGTAAAAAGCTGCTAAAACCTGAGATTTGGACTTTGCAATGTTCACTTAAACCAACAAAAATAACCTCCCGGCTGAGCCTCAGCCAAGCAGAAAACAACAAAAAACAGTCTGGCTGACCCTCAGCTAATCGGAAAACAAGCAGAAACAAGCTGGCTGAGTCTCGGCTAAGCAGAAAATAAATAAGAACAGCCTGGCCGACCCTCAGCTGAGTAGAAAACAAACAAAAACAGGTCGGCTGAGGCTCAGCTGGTCAGAAAACAAGTGCCGGCAACATTTCTGAGGCTCAGCCGCCAATGTATTTTTGCGCGAAGCCAAAAAAATGAAGCATACCAAGCAGAAAGGCAATAAACGGTGGCGGATGCCCAAAAAACCAGCCGGAAATGGAAAAATCCGGGTTGTGTCCCATTTCCGGCTCGTTTTTGGTAGTTCCGTTCGGCTTGATCACTTTTCCGTGTGTTTTGGTCGCATTTCCGGCTGGTATCATGGCTTTTCCGGCTGGAATTTCTCATTTCCGGGCGGTCGGAGCTCAATTCGGATTGGTCTGCTTGCAATTCCGGCCGGCAGGAAATAATTCGGACTGGAGGGATTCAAAAGCAACTGGTCTTATCTTCAAAAAATAACAGAAGCCGAAGGTATGCCATGATTCCCAAAATGGTTGAAAGAAATTCGCCCGATGACAGAGCAAGAGTTCAACAAACATGAAACAACAGGGGGGCCAGATTACAAGAACACCAGTAATTCAATCGCTTTTCAAAGGCAGATGAAACCTGCAACTTCAATTTCCTGATAACGAACAAAACCATTTTTTTTGTACTTTTTTGGCCATTTGTAACATTGGTTACAACCTTAATGGATGTGGTTACGTAGTTTTAATCATATAAAAAACACTATCAACTATGATCCGAAACCTACAGCCTCCTGCCAAGTGGAAAATTCCGGTCATCCTTGTTTTGGGCATTTTCACCGGCCTTTTTCTCCTTTCCCTTTACTTTTCCAAGGCCCACTCCTACCTGTCCAACGACCCGAAAACCTGTGTCAACTGTCACCTTATGGCTCCTCAGTATGCCACCTGGAACCACAGTTCGCATCGCGAAGTAACCAACTGCAACGACTGCCACGTACCGCACGACAATGTTTTCAATACCTACTATTTCAAGGCTAAAGACGGACTGCGCCATGCCACGGTCTTCACGCTTCGAAAAGAACCCCAGGTCATTTTTATTAAGGAAGAAGGCGCAGAAGTTGTCCACCAAAACTGTGTGCGTTGCCATGAGAACCAGCTACTGGATGCCCGGCACAACAGCCTTGTGGCCAACTACGAGTCGCACCGAACCGATCGCAAATGCTGGGAATGTCACCGCGAAGTGCCGCATGGCCGTGTCAACAGCCTGTCGAGTACCCCTTATGCGCGGGTGCCGCTCCCCGAAAGCCCGGTGCCGGAATGGATAAAAAAATTAGATCTCAACTAAAAAACCAATCATATGAAATCATTAAAAACAACGATCGAGCAAAAGCCAATTATTGGTTGGCTACTTTTCCTGATTACCATACTTGCTGTATTTCTGCTGGGCTTGCTGGCCTCCTCCATCATGGAACGTCGGGCCGAAGCCAGCTTTGTTAATGTTCCTCAAATCACTTTATCGGAATTTGAACCACGCAATGAGCTGTGGGGCGAGAATTTCCCCCGCGAGTATCAGTCCTACTATCAAACCGCCGACACCAACTTCCGAAGTAAATACAATGGCAATACCATGATCGATATGCTGGAAGAAGACCCGCGACTGGTGGTGTTGTGGGCCGGTTATGGTTTCTCCAAAGACTATAACCAGGGGCGCGGACATTACTATGCCATAGAAGACATTCAGAAAACCCTGCGTACCGGTGCTCCTAAAAACGCCAACGAAGGCCCCATGCCATCCACTTGCTGGACCTGTAAAAGTCCGGATGTTCCGCGCTTGATGGAAGAACATGGCGTGGCCGAATTTTATAAAGGGAAATGGGCCCGGCTGGGAGCCGAAGTGGTTAACACCATTGGTTGTGCCGATTGCCACGATCCGAAAACCATGAACCTGCGCATTACCCGTCCGGCCTTGGTTGAAGCCTTCGAAAAAATGGGTAAAGACGTTAACAAAGCGTCGCACCAGGAAATGCGTACGCTGGTTTGTGCCCAGTGCCATGTGGAATATTATTTCAACAAAGAAACCGTTGAAGGTGCCCAGTACCTCACTTTCCCATGGGCAAAGGGCTTAACCGTTGAAGATGCCGAGGCCTACTACGACGAAATGGGCTTTAGCGACTGGACGCATGCCCTTAGTAAAGCTCCCATGCTAAAAGCCCAGCATCCAGGCTACGAACTGTTTCAACAGGGTATTCATGCCGAACGCGGCGTATCCTGTGCCGATTGTCACATGCCGTATAAGTCTGAAGGAGGCCAAAAGTTTACCGACCACCACATCCAGTCTCCCCTCAACAATGTCGCCAACTCATGCCAGGTATGTCATCGGGAAGAAACCGCTACCCTGATCAAAAACGTATTTGACCGTCAGGATAAAACCATTAAAAACCGCGACAAGCTGGAGGAACTGCTCGTTCGGGCGCATCTGGAAGCCCAAAAAGCCTGGGAACTTGGAGCCAACGAAACCGAAATGGAAGCCATATTAATGGGCATTCGTCATGCTCAGTGGCGTTGGGATTATGCTGCAGCCTCGCATGGCGGATCGTTTCATGCCCCGCTGGAAACCAGCCGGATTATTTCTACCGGAATCACCATTGCCCAGGAAACCCGGATCAAACTGGCACGCCTGTTAGCCGCCAAAGGTTTTGATGAAGAGCTCCCTTATCCTGACATTTCCACCAAAGCCAAAGCGCAGGCTTTTATTGGCTTGGATATGGACCAGCTGAATGCCGAAAAGGCTGACTTCATGGAAAACATTGTTCCTGTTTGGCTCGAAGCAGCTCAGCAGCGCGAAGATTCATGGGATGTGGTTAGAAACTAAAAACACCGAAAAATGAAAAAATATTGGATCGGCTGGCTTTTGCTTGGCTTCATTGTCTTGTCAACACCTGCATTTGCCCAGTTTTCGTTAAGTGGTGAATTTCGCCCCCGAACCGAGCTGAGTCACGGCTACAAAAGCCTGGCCAACAGCGATCAGGATGCTTCCCTCTTTACTGCCCAGCGTACACGTCTGAATGCACGTTACCAATCGGACAAGCTAGTAACCTCGCTGGTTTTACAGGATGTACGCACCTGGGGAAGCCAGGCCCAACTGGTGGGCAATGAAGATTATGCCACATCGGTTCATCAGGCTTGGGCTGAAGTCTTTTTCACCCCGGAATTCTCGATGAAAGCCGGACGCCAGGAGCTGATTTATGACGATCACCGGATTTTTGGAAACGTGGGCTGGGCGCACCAAGCCCGCTCACACGACTTGGCCATCTTCAAATACGAAAGTAACATCCGTCTGCATCTGGGGCTGGCGCATCAGGAAAACTCGAACCCGGCCAACAACCTTTTCGATGGGAATGATGCCTACAAAGACCTCCAGTTTGTGTGGTTCAACAAAAAATGGAACGAAGCCAGCCTCAGCTTGCTCATCCTCAACAATGGCATTCCTGAAAACACCGTGGACGGTCAGGAAGTAAACTACAGTCAAACCTTGGGAGGGCACGCCACTTATCAACTTGGCAACTTCAACCTGGCCGCCAATGCTTACCTGCAAACGGGTAAAACGGGCACAGGGAGCAATCTTAGCGCTTACAACCTGCTTTTTGAAGCTACTTGTCCGCGCGGCATTACCTGGGGGTACGAGCAACTATCGGGAACTGCTTACGATGATAACAAAAACAAGTCGTTCACTCCCCTTTACGGGACCAATCACAAGTTTAATGGTTTTATGGATTATTTCTACGTGGGCAACCATGCCAACAGTGTCGGGCTCAACGACGTGTACGCCAAGTACAATTATGCCAAGGATAAGCTAAGCCTGAACGCGCACCTGCACTACTTTTCGACGGCAGCCAAAATTTCTGCAGATGCCTCCAACTACTTGGGCACTGAACTTGATTTGGGCGCAGGGTGGAAAATCAGTCCGGAAGCACAAATCAGTGGCGGGCTGTCGTGGCTATCTGCCGGAAAAAGCATGGAGCTGATCAAAGGTGGCGATCATTCCACCTCCAACTACTGGGGCTGGCTGATGCTGAGTGTCACGCCCAATTTTATCAAGTAAGCGAAGGGTTAAAAAAAGATGCTGCCCAACTGGATTGTAACATTCGTTACAGAACGGCTGGGCAGCATTTTTTATCTTCACGACTAATAAAAGAACCAACACCCCAACTCCTCCAAAACGGCCTTTTATGAAACACAAAAACAAGTCACTCAAACTGTTCCGAAGGCTCCATAAATGGCCGGGGATCATTATAGCACTTCTGGCCATTTTATTCGCTTCATCCGGCATTGTCATGAATCACCGCCCCCTGTTCTCTTCGGTAGAAGTTAAACGCAGTTGGCTGCCGAAAAGCTACCACTACCAAAACTGGAACCAGGCTGCCGTGCGAGGTGGCTTGCCGCTTGATTCTAGCCGTTTTCTGATCTTTGGGAATGTGGGCATCTGGCTGCAGGAAGACACCATCTTCAGCAATTTTAACCAAGGTTTACCCCAAGGAATTGACCAGCGAAAAACCTATCAAGTGGTTTCGTTTCAGAATCAACAGCTCTTTGCAGCCACCCATTTTGGCCTTTATCAACGTAGTCCCAAAAGTAAGCAATGGCAAAAAGTTCCACTTCCCATCAAAGAAGAACGGCTAACCGATGTTTTTGTAAAAGATGACAGTCTGATGGTGTTGAGTCGCCACCGGCTGCTCAAGTCGGCCAATGGTCAACAGTTTGAAGTCGTTCAACTGCCGGAACCGGAAAATTATAAACGAGAAACAGGGCTATTCAAAACGCTCTGGAACCTACACAGCGGTGAGCTCTTTGGTTTAGGCGGCAAACTTTTTGTCGATTTGCTAGGCTTGGTGACTATACTGCTTGCTGTAAGCGGACTACTTCACTTTTTCTTTCCCAAACTGGCCAAGCAACGCCGTGCCAAACAAAAAGACAACACCCGGCTAACAGCTGTCCGGCGGCTAAACCTGCGCTGGCACAATGTAGCAGGATATCTGTTTATCTTCTTTTTGCTGTTAAACACCACGGCCGGCATGTTTTTGCGGCCTCCGCTTTTAATCCCTATTGCCAGCACCAAAGTTGGGCTCATTCCGTGCACCCACCTGGATACCCCCAACCCTTGGTTCGATAAACTACGCCGGGTACAATGGAACGAATCATTAAAAAGCTATGTGTTTTCTACTTCGGATGGATTTTACCTGGCTGATGAAAGCTTGCAACAACCGTTACAAAAAGCTCCGGTTCAGCCACCGGTTAGTGTCATGGGCTGCAATGTTCTTGAACCCATCAGCGCTACTCAATACCTGGTAGGCTCATTCAGCGGGCTCTTTATCTGGGATTTTAAAAATCAGCTGGTATTGGACGCCTTCAGCCTCAAGCAGCCCCGGGCAAGCACGGGACGCCCCATTTCAAACCATATGATTGCCGGGTATTTCGAGCGTAGCGAACAGGAGCATTATTGGTTTGACTACAACCGTGGCATGCAAAGTTTTGAAGGCCACCAACCGTGGACCATGCCTGCCCAAATCCTTGAGCAAACGCCTATATCGCTCTGGAATGCAGCCCTGGAAGTTCACACCGGACGGATTTTCGAGCACCTGCTTGGCCCTTTCTATATCCTTTACGTTCCGCTGTCAGGCCTATGCCTCCTGATGGTATTAGTGAGCGGCTTTTTGATTTGGTGGAAAGCGTACCGAAAAACAAAGAAAACGAATAGTTAAGAGGCCGATCGTTCTGCTGACACAATCAATGGCAAATGATTTCCTCCATAAGGCCTCTTGCTGAAGTCAGCATAGTACTTCATCCGCTCAAAACCGTTGTATTCGAGCAGGGTGTGCAAATCGTGCTTACGTAACGGCAACAGGCGTGAGGCATGAAAGAGCGATTCACGACTACTCTTGATAACCAATTCCGTATTGAAAATAATCTTTTCTCCGGCCGTTTCCGGAAGATCATATTTACGAATAAAGCTGATATTTGGCCCGTCAATCAAGGGGAGCTCATCAATCTCATGCTCCAGAATATGGTCATAATTAAGAATCTGAATCACTAATTTGGCACCCGGCTTTAAGACCTTGGCCATTCCTTTCAAAAACTGACTGACTTCTTCAATTGAATCGAGATGAACAAGCGTATTCCCAAAACACAAGGCCGCATCCAGGGTAGACTCTTCACAAAACGAATTCACCTCCAACATGTTTGCCGTTTTAAAATCCAAGGCAGGAAAATGATTTTCCTTTTGAGCAATCGAGATCATTTTCTCGTTCAAATCAATTGCCGTAACCTGCGCGCCAAGGCTGGCCAATCGGGTTGCCAACTGCCCGGTGGAACATCCAATATCAAGGATCTTCTTCCCATCCAGCTTTTGCAAAGCAGATTGCACAAAATCAACCTGACTCTCTTTTAAGGGGAATATTTGATTATAATATTTAGCGATCGAAGAATAAAAAACTTCCTGGTCAATTTTCATAATGAGATGTAGTTTATTTTAAACGGTTATGAATTAGAATCTATATTGCAAATATAAATGGGATAAAAAACCCTATACTCTTGTGAACAAAGGATCTGAATGAAAGTTTTCCGAACGACACTCCCCCACATACTCCACATAAACAATCAACGACTAACGAATTGCTGTCGGTTAGAAAACGCAACGCCTATTTTTGAAGCTCCTTTAACAATCCCCGACACGTATCTTCCAAAATATCAAGAACCAATTCAAAGCCATCGGCACCACCGTAATAGGGATCGGGAACGGAATGATACCCATTGATCGTCGCAAAATCAGTCATTTTATGAATCTTCCTCAGATCATCCAGGTTGCGTGCCATTTTTTTCAAATCCCACACATTGTTGTCATCCATCCCAATGATATAATCAAAAGCATCGAAATCCACCTGGGGATCGACCGGCCGGGAAATCGATGTCAGCCGATATCCTCGCCTAATGGCATGCCCTTGCATTCGCTTATCTGCTGGTTCTCCTTCATGATAAGCCGTTGTTCCGGCTGAATCGCATTCAATCTCCAGCTCCAATCCTTTCTCTTCGAGCAAGTAATTGAAAACGGCCTCCGCACTGGGCGACCGGCAAATATTTCCTAAACAAACAAAAAGCACCCTCTTTTTCCTATCCATAGAACCAGATTTTATACAAAAATAGCCCATTCCATAAACCATAAAAGTCAAGAACGGAAAAAGTGCTTCACTTTAAAGTATTTTAACAAAAGAAATAAAAGCAACCATCCTAAGCAAACCGCACAAACCACATCAATGAACGGACTATCAAACACCTACCCAAGAAACAAAAAAGCAATACACTAGGCAACAATAAAATAAAAAACAAACCCAAAATTATCAATTTTGAAATCAAAATTAAAATCCAGAGATTTGCATTCTGTTTTCTAGCCCATGAGAGATTTTACCGTTGGAAATGAAGCCAAGATACTCCTGAATTTTTCAGTCCCCTTGGTCATTGGGAATTTATTTCAAAACCTCTATAATATTATAGACAGTATTATTGTAGGGAATTACTTAGGCAAGGAAGCCCTGGGAGCAGTTGGAGCTTCGTTCCCCATCATATTCACCTTAATTTCATTGGTCATTGGTGTAGGGTCTGGTGCCTCAACGGTGGTTTCACAATACTTTGGCGCCAAACAAATGCCGCAGGTTAGCAAAACCATTGATACCATATTCATTTTCTTTCTGGCCTCCTCTCTAGTCGTTTCGGCACTTGGCATTTATTTCAGTGAAGCCATTTTTAAACTACTGCAGCTGCCTGCCGAGCTAATGCCCGAAGCCGTTACCTACATGAGCATCTACCTGACAGGCATGTTTTTCTTTTTCGGATTTAATGGCATTACCTCTATACTCCGCGGAATGGGCGATTCAAAAACACCGCTCTATTTCATGATCCTTTCCACCTTCCTCAATATTGCGCTGGATCTCTTGTTTGTCATCGTGTTTAAATGGGGAATTGCGGGAGTAGCCTTTGCTACGGTCATCGCGCAGGCCATCGCTTTTTTTACTGCCACCTGGTATCTCAATAAAAAACATCCGGTGATTAAACTGACGCTTCGCAACTATGTTTTCGACCGCGACATCTTTAAAAGCTGCATCCGCATTGGCTTGCCCACGGGCTTCCAGCAATCGTTTGTGGCTTTTGGGATGATGGCCATTATGGCGATTGTCAATGGCTTCGGGGTAAATGCGGTAGCAGCTTACTCTGCCGCGATTCGTATTGACTCGTTTGCCAAAATGCCTGCTATCACATTTTCTTCAGCACTCTCAAGCTTCACGGGACAGAATCTGGGCGCTTTCAGGGAAGACCGGGCAAAAAAGGGCTTGAAAATAACCCTGATTTTCTCCCTGATCTATTCGGTATTCATTTCCATCGTCATTATTTTCTCAGGCCAATACCTCATCAAACTATTTACTGCCGACGAAGGTGTTATCGCCATCGGACAAGACTACCTGGTCATTGTTTCATCTTTCTACCTTTTACTGGCGGTGATGTTTACGCTTACAGGCTTTTTACGCGGAGCAGGCGCTACTTTTGTTCCTATGCTCACCACTTTAACAGCGCTGTATGTGTTTCGTATTCCACTAGCTTATTTTCTTTCCGACCTCTTAGGTGTCAATGGCATTTGGTGGGCCGAACCCGCCGGATGGACAGCTGGAACAATCATTCTAATCATCTACTACCTGAGTGGGAAATGGCGAGGCAAAGTCGTTGTGAAAAATCCCTCAACAAACGAAGCAAAGAAAGCTCCCTTGTAAAAAACCAATTTACATTCACCTTCTTTAGAATACTTACAAATTATATGTATAAAAAGAACTCCGCTTCTAGATTTAATTAATCAGGCTATCTTTATTCATAAGAAAAAAACGAAACAGCCTGTCCTAAAACATTTATTGAAATCCATTAAGAAGATCAATATTTATTACTTTCAGAGCTGTCATTTGATCACTAACAAATTCTAACCGCAACACCGTTGCAATAAATTGATAACTTATGAGTAATATTTTCTTTATTGTTCCAATTGCATCTATCCTTGCCCTGATCTTTGCCTGGATATTTTTCAAATCGATGATGAAAAATTCAGAGGGCACAGATCGAATGAAAGAAATTGCACAGTATGTAAGAGAAGGTGCAATGGCCTATTTGAGGAGACAATACAAAGTGGTGGCTATTGTTTTTGGGGTTCTGTTTATTCTACTCACGATCATGGCCTACTTCAATGTCCAAAACCCCTTTGTTCCGGTGGCCTTCTTAACCGGTGGTTTTTTCTCCGGCTTATGTGGTTTCTTAGGAATGAAGACAGCCACTTTTGCTTCGGCACGTACGGCTCACGGAGCGTCACAGTCGCTCAATAAAGGCCTTCAAGTCGCTTTTCGAAGTGGCGCTGTTATGGGCTTGGTTGTAGTGGGCTTTGCTCTGCTTGACATTGCCGCCTGGTTCCTTATTTTAAACGAATGGATCTACACCCCTGAAAACATGAGCACTGGCCTTCACTTCCTGGGGCTGAACTTCGTTCATGCTCATCCGGAATACGTCCTTAACGGCGTTTTAACGGAAGCCGGAACACGTACCAAACTCATTGAAATTACCGTAACCATGCTGACATTCGGAATGGGAGCATCTACTCAAGCCCTGTTTGCACGTGTTGGCGGTGGAATCTATACGAAAGCGGCAGACGTAGGTGCCGACCTGGTAGGTAAAGTTGAAGCCGGTATTCCGGAAGATGATCCACGTAACCCGGCAACCATTGCCGACAACGTGGGTGATAACGTAGGCGACGTAGCCGGTATGGGCGCCGACCTTTACGAGTCCTATGCCGGTTCAATTCTGGCAACGGCAGCTTTAGGCGCATCGCTACCAGCCTTGGTTTTGCGCGATGCCGGACTCGATCCTTTTCAGGCGGTACTGGCTCCAATGATTGTTGCAGCCATTGGAATCATTCTTTCCATTATAGGAATCTACATGGTTCGCACCAAAGAATCGGCCACGCAAAAGAACTTACTTAACGCCTTGCTCCTGGGAACAGGCGGCAGCTCAGTACTGATCCTTCTGGCAATGGTCGGACTCACCATACTGGGTTGGGTGACCTGGGGCGTTTTCTGGGCTGTCGTAATTGGGCTGGCTGCTGGTGTCATTATCGGACAAGCTACAGAGTATTTCACATCCGACGAATACGGACCAACCAAAGGAATTGCCAAACAAGCACAACAAGGACCAGCCACAACCATTATTGACGGACTAGCCGTGGGAATGTATTCAACCTGGATTCCGGTAGTTACCATCGTGCTCGGTATCATGGGTGCCTTTTGGGCTGCTGGTGGCGCCACCCATTTCGCCATGGGTGTTTACGGAATTGGATTTGCTGCCGTAGGAATGCTTTCAACCCTTGGAATTACGCTAGCAACCGATGCCTTTGGCCCCATTGCGGATAATGCCGGAGGAAATGCAGAAATGGCAGAGCTCGATCCCCAAGTTCGCGAGCGCACCGATGCTCTGGACATGCTTGGTAATACAACAGCAGCAACCGGTAAAGGATTTGCCATTGGTTCGGCAGCACTTACTGCCATGGCTCTGATAGCCGCCTACATGGAAGAAGTTCGTTTGTGGTTCGACAAGATTGCCAAAGCCGGCGAGGGATTTGTCACTAAAGGCGAATACGTTTTCTATAATGATGTAGCACCAGCTGTAGAAGAGGGCGTTAAGGTCATCAAAATCTCCAGCGCTTCAGTTAAAGATTTCTCTTCTGCCTACGACATCACCTTATTCAATCCTCTGTTTTTGGGTGGTTTGTTCCTCGGCTCTATGATGGCCTTTGTATTCAGTGCCATGACCATGAAAGCTGTAGGACGTGCCGCAGGCGCCATGGTAGACGAAGTAAGACGCCAGTTCCGCGATATCAAAGGAATTCTGGAAGGGAAAGCGACTCCGGAGTATGCGAAATGTGTTGAAATTTCAACCATTGGCGCCCAAAAAGAAATGCTGCTTCCCTCTTTGGTAGCCATCATCGTTCCGGTAGTTGTTGGAGCAAGCATGGGCGTAGCCGGTGTTATCGGACTGCTAGCTGGTGGACTGACCTCTGGATTTACGCTGGCCGTATTCATGAATAATGCCGGGGGCGCATGGGATAATGCCAAAAAATTCATCGAAAAAGGAAATTACGGTGGCAAAGGAAGCGAAGCCCACAAAGCCGGTGTTGTTGGTGACACCGTTGGTGATCCGTTTAAAGACACTTCCGGTCCCTCATTAAATATCCTTATTAAACTGATGACTATGGTTTCAGTTGTTATGGCCGGATTAACAGTTACACTGAGTTTATTGTAATTGAATTTAAACTTCACGAAAGACCAAACCCTGTGGGCCAAGGTTCACAGGGTTTTTTCGTCCCCACCTCACAATAAATAAACAAGCTAAAACCAAACGAGCATGCTGCCATGTGGACGCTACCCGACAAACGACTGTTTCATATGTTCGTGCCGATTTTTTATCTTTAAAGGACTAAACCCTTGAATCCTGAGCAATATGAAACTTACATTGATACTTCTTTTCAAGTTGATTTTGACCAGTATATTTCCCCAAAACTCCATCGGTATTTTTTCCTACCACCAAGATATCGGAACTCCCAAACGTGCCGGGTCGGCCTTATTCGACAGCCAGGAACAGGAGTATACACTGACCGGATCGGGATACAACATTTGGTTCGACCGTGATGAGTTTCACTACCTCTACAACAAGCTTGATGGTGATTTCATTTTAACAGCCAACTTTGCCTTCGAGGGAGAAGGTATTGATCCACATCGAAAAGTGGGCTGGATGGTTCGCGCTTCCTCAGCAGAAAACGACGTCCATTGTTCTGCGGTTTTGCATGGAGACGGATTAACCGCAATGCAGTGGCGCCAGCTGAAAGGATCGTTGATGCGCAAGCAGCAAGACGAACTGTTTGCCCCAAAGGCCCATTACCAGATACTACAACTGGAACGAAAAGGAAAAACCATGATCTTTCGGGCAGCGCACCCCGGAGAACCACTACAACTCATCGGCAGCCAAACACTAGAAAGCTTACCAGAAAAAGTATTGGCCGGCCTGTTCATAAACGCTCATAATCCGGAAGTCGTTGAAAAAGCAAAAATATGGAATGTTCGGATCGACCAGCCAGTAGCCAATAACTACACCCCGGAAAAAGAAGGTTGGCTGGCTTGCCGACTTGAAACGCTGCATGTTTTCACTGGCAAACGAAAGGTAATCTATCAATCAAACGAGCGCTTTGAAGCCCCCAACTGGATGCCCGATGGCCAGAAACTACTTTTCAACAGCAAGGGCTTATTGTATACCATTCCGATTGAAGGAGGCGCCCCGAAACAACTAGACACCGGCTTTGCCAAACGTAACAACAACGACCACGGTATTTCATTCGACGGAAAACTGCTGGCCATCAGCCACCACCGCGAGGGACTACCAGGAGGAGGATCCAGCATTTATGTATTGCCTCTTGAGGGGGGAACACCTCAATTAATTACAGAAAAAACACCCTCTTACTGGCACGGCTGGGCCCCAAACAACAAGGAGGTCGTTTATGTGGCGCAGCGTAGCGGAAGCAGCGTTTACAACATCTATAAAAACTCCATCAAGGGCGGACAAGAAGTGGCACTTACTGCTAATAAGCCCGGCGAACATGTGGATGGCTGCGAATACTCTCCCGACGGGAAATACATTTATTACAACGGTAGTCAGTCGGGGACGATGCAAATTTGGCGAATGCAACCAGATGGCAGCGGAAAAGAACAAATTACCTTCGATGAATATAACGACTGGTTTCCACACATCTCGCCCGATGGCCAATGGATCGCATTCATTTCCTTTCCTCCGGATATTGAATTCAATTCGCACCCATCTTACAAACGGGTCATGCTTCGGTTGATGCCCACCGCCGGAGGTGCCCCCAAAGTTATTGCCTACCTGTATGGAGGGCAGGGAACGATCAACGTGCCATCCTGGTCACCCAACAGTAAACAAATTTCGTTTGTCAGCAATTCAGGTAAAGACTAACATCATCAATTTCAAAATGGAAAAAGGCAGGGCTGTTTCTTGAACGAAACCGCCCTGCCTTTTTTATCTTTTTCTCTGAAAATACTATTGTTCAAAAAGTTGATTCAAGGCATCAAAGTAATCCTCTTTCCAGCCATCTACAATGTTGTCATAAGCCTCGTTCGGAATATTAGTATGCACAACTTCCATGCTCGTTCCTTCTCCATCTTTATGCAGTTTGATGGTGACAATGGAAGGTTCATCCTGCTCTCCAAAAAACCATTCCTGAACTAACTTCTGATCTTTAACAAATTCCAGGTTTTTCCCGCAAATACTTCCATCCCAAAGAGAAAACTCGGTATCCGCTTTTTCTTCCATCACCGCATCTTCACCCGTCCAAATTTCGATCATAACCTTATTGGTCAAGGCATTGTAAACATCGGATGGCGCAGCTGCCAGACGAAAATACTTCTTATAATTTTTCATGTTTATTTTTTTTCAGTGTACGAATCCTCCCAAATGGAGTTCAACATTTTTTATTAGCCAAGCAACTCAGCCATTAGCTTGTCAACACAGGCCACGTTGAGCGTAAAAAAACAGCCATGTTTACAACTCACGTCAACAACATGCATACTTTCCCTGCTTGAGTAGACATACGTCCTGCGATTTATTTGACTTTTTCTCTGCGAAAAATACGCTTATTTAATTTATAACTAAACCCAATGGTGACAAATTCTTTCACCTGCCACCTCGGTTCTAAAATCGGATTGCCATTAGCATCTTCCCCGACATTAAATTTGACATTATCATCAAAGATGAAGTGAATTTGCATCCTTAGGTTCATAAAGTCATTCAGTTTCATGACCAGATTATTTTCCCAATCCACATCGAAATTTGAAAATGGTGCATTGTAATTGATGAACATTTTATATTTCATCTGGTACGAAATATCCGATGCAATATCAGCTTTGAAAAATAGATCCGCATTTAAACCAGGCTCCCAGTAACGCTGTTTGCCTTCTTCAATGCCATACTTGGTTTCATCAATATTCGCGGTGTCGCGCACATAAACCGTTTTTGAAGTAAAGGGCGAAAGGAACAGGGAGAAATTATTGTTGGGTTTATAGTCCAGACCAACCTTAATCAACGTTTTGGCAGGCGATAAAAAGCCCGAAATTTTATTGTCCCGATCCGGGTACTTATAGCCATTAAAAAACTGGGTTTGAAAATCAATCTCCGAACTGTAGTACCATTTTTTGAAGGCACTTACGCCAAAACGTGAGGTAAACTCAAATTTGTCATCGTTCTTTTGAATTTTATCTTCCGATGGTTTCAGCCATCCATTCCGAATCTCGACCGAATTAGCCCACTTCACTTTCCCTCGCGAGTAGTTGGCATACCCTTTCAAGATCATCAAACTGGATAATGAACCAGCTCCTTTTTTCCAGTATTTATTGACTGCCGTTTGGGTAAAACCAATTGTTCCATCTCCTCCCAACACCCAAGGAGTGGTAATTTGGTAGCGTTTATCGATTTTTCGTAAGTTACTTTCAGGCTGAAACTGGTCAAAATCATAATCCTTGGTTTGCTGTGCCGAAAAGCGCTTCAGGGTTACCGCATCGTCGATAAAAATCTGCATTCCGTTTTTAGCGGTGTTATGAATTCGGATTCCAAGCGAGTCCTTTTGCTCATTCTTCAAAAACATCCGCGTGTAACGCGAACCATCATTACGCAGGATGACCTGGGTTGAGTCACCGGTACTGTTTTTAACCCAAACCTCAACAGAGTCTTTCTCTGCAAAATCCGTAAGCACATCAATCATATGGGCAATGGAATCATTTACCGATCTCATCACCTGATTGTTGTATTGCTCAAGAGTTCTGAAATTATGTATCTGAATAGAATCGACAAAGTTGATTTTAGCCTGGTTGGTATAATCTTGAATATACTGATTACGATAAGCTGTAGAAACCGAATCAATGTACAGCTGCAAAGCTTTGCTGTTGTATTGAATCCGTGCACTTTCCAATAGATTATTTTTAGCGCTATCTAAACGCTGTAAACGCCTAAAGTCGGCAGGACTGCTAATCAGCGAGTCTGGAATCACGTCAAATCCAATCAAACTATCCGGAATCACAACCAATGAGTCACGCAGCAAAACATGAACATCGCCGGGCTCGAGCAGCTTAACTTTTTCAGTCAGGTTCTCCAGCAACTCTTCAGGAACGGCAATCTGTTCCTCCACAATCGTACTCCTGATCGCACGCTCCAATCGCTGCAACTGCTCGCTAACTTCCGTTTGCGACACATACCCCTCAACATCTAAACTATCAGAAACGCGAGCTGGTGAACGGTAAAAAAAATCGCCGTCATTCATCTTCCGGTAAGCGTTTATCCGATATAGAATTGTGTCTATTTTCTCATCCTCTGCAAAATGAACCAAGCCTTTCAGACTTCTAAAAAGTTCTTCATTACGGGGAACCCAATTGTTTTGTTGTTCTAGAAAATAGTTAAGGTATTCGACACTTAGTGCGACAGAGTCGACTTTCGAATCATTTGCTTTTCGGGGCCAACTATTGGCACTAACATTTAAACAACCAGTTATTAGGATTAAAATAACAGGTAGAAATAATCTGCTCTTCATGAATTGAAAGGTTTATTTGGCTTTACTTACAAACGTAACTTCATACAAAATCTTGTGCATGGCTATCAAAAACTAAGCCAGAGTGGCTATTCCCAAGTCGAATAGGGGTGCTGGGCCAAGTATGAATTGTGGTATTGAACCTGCCCGGTAACCTCTTCTCTAATCCAAGACGGAATACGAACCCCCTCATCTTCATGAAGAAGCTCGACTTCTGCCAAAATTAATCCTTGATTGACTCCCTCAAAAAAATCAACTTCCCATTTTCGACCATCAACAAAAATATGATGCCTGACTTTTTCAATCGGTGGGTACACCGCCAATTTGACAAGCTCATGGGCATCGTTTACCGGAATCGGGTATTCAAACTCCTTCCGCGAAATACCAACCATCTTCCCTTTGATAGTTAAATAGGCCGAATCATCCGTTATCCGAACCCGAATCGTTCGTTCCGGATCGGTTTGCAGATAGGCCTGAATCATCTCTATTTTTTGTTCTGCTTCAGGAAGTAGCTGCTCGTCTACCAAAAATTTTCGTTCAATTTCTATGGACATACCCACCAATTTTTAAACAAAAGTAAAAGACCTGACGAGATAAAAAGAATAGAAGTCAAAAGATTTACAAAACCCTCTCCATCCTTAAGCCAATGTAAAATATTCACTTATTTAGAATCGTTCTAATGCTCAAAAGTCGAAATTATGTTGAAGAACAGCTAATAACCAGTGTATCCTGATAAAAGTCTACTGGTTATCTTCCTCAGCTTCCTTAATTTTACACCAAAGTGAACAAATGATCTTTCTAACAAAAAAAAGGTTAGTTCAACAAAAATTGGATCCCGCCATCACCCAGGCGCTCTCATACAACATGTTACCTTCAAATCGAACTAAATCAATTCTAATTTCAAAAGGTATGAGCCCACTACAAGACCTAATAAAAACCCTCGCTGATGAACACGGCAGAAACCGGCGCAATTTACTCCCTATCTTACAAGGCGTTGTTGAGCAGGAAAAATACCTGTCGGAATATTCCATGATTGAAATTGCTCGTGAACTGAATCTTTCCACGGCTGATGTTTATGGCACCGCAACCTTTTATTCGTTTCTGGAACACCAAAAAATGGGCACGTATATTATTAGGGTGTGCAAAACCATTACCTGCTCCATGAAAGGCAAAAACCAGATTCTGCTAACCATCCAGGACATGCTCAAAATTGGCTTGGGCGAAACCACGTCCGATGGAAAATTCTCCTTACTGCAAACCAACTGTTTGGGATGGTGCCACAAGGCGCCGGCGATGCTGATAAATGATGAGGTTTACACCGAACTAAACCATGAATCGGTACGAGAAATTTTGAGTCAATACCTAAAAAAATAAAAACCATGGTTGCTTCATCCTATCAACTAAAACGTGCTGATTTTATCTTCAAAAATGATAATGACTGGGAACGGATTCTGGATAAAACCCTTACGCGTCCACCTCAGGAACTAATTAACGAATTGATGAGTTCGGAGCTTAAAGGCCGCGGCGGTGCTGGTTTTCCAACCGGATTAAAATGGAAGCTGACCGCCGAAGAACCATCGGACGAAAAGTTTGTAATTTGCAATGCCGATGAAGGAGAACCCGGCACATTCAAAGACCGCGAAATCTTATCGAAGGTTCCTTACAAAGTACTGATGGCCATGGCTATTTGTGGCTACGTCATTGGTTCGTCAAAAGGATACATCTACTTACGGGGCGAATATAAGTTTCTGGTTCCCGAGCTCAACAAAGTTATCCAGGAATTTGAATACTACTGTAAAGAAATAGGCCACGACTTTTCCATCCAGATATTTCTAGGAAGCGGAGCCTACATTTGTGGAGAAGAAACGGCTCTATTTGAATCAATGGAAGGCAAGCGAGGCGAACCGCGCAACAAACCTCCCTATCCCACCTCAAACGGATACTTGGGCAAAGCCACCGTGGTAAACAATGTTGAAACATTAGCCCACACGTTCACCATCTTTAAATATGGGGCGAAGAAATTTTATGATCTCGGCGTTCAATATTCCCGGGGCTCCAAACTGTTCTCCGTTTCGGGCGACACCCCAAAACCCGGAATCTACGAACTCGAACTGGGAATGAGTCTCCAGGATTTTGTCAACGAGTTTGGCGATGGCGACACCAAAGCGGTACAGGTTGGCGGTGCTTCCGGATTTTTAGTTCCCCGTAAACGACTCGAGAAAACCACTATTGGTTACCGGGGCAAACTAACCGGGATTTCGCTGCCCACCGGCGGATCCATGATGCTATACAACAGCTCCCGATCGATGTACAATGTGCTGGACAATTACCTGGAATTTTTCAGGGAAGAAAGTTGCGGACAGTGCACGCCTTGCCGCGTTGGCTGCCAACAGCTTCACAGTGGGATAAAGGCTGTTAAGCGGGGAGAGAAACCGGCTCAATACCTCGACAAACTACTCAAACTAACCGAGACCATGCAGTTAACCGCCAAATGTGGATTGGGACAATCGGTCGCCAACTCGTTTAGCTCCATTGTTGAGAATTTCCGGGAAGAAATGATTTACTAATTCCAAAAGCAAATGACGATGAGCACGAAAATAAATGTCACAATCAACGGATTTCAACTCGAAGTAGAACGCGGAAGCACCATTCTCGATGCCGCCAATGAAGCCGACATCATCATTCCGACCTTATGCTACCACAAAGATCTGTGCATTGCCGGCAATTGCCGGGTTTGTGTGGTCGAAGTGTCGGGGCAGAAACGCCTGGCTGCGGCCTGTGCTACTCCCTGCGAAGAAGAAATGGAGATTCAGACCAACAGCCTAAAAGTAAGAAATTCGCGCAAGCACATCATCGAGCTGTTATTGTCGGAACACAATGCCGACTGCACCAAATGCTACAAGAATGGGGACTGCGAGCTGCAGGAACTGGCTTCGGAGTATAAAATTATGACCCAAGATTTCCTCCGTCTGGCGCCCATGAGAAATTACACCATCGACCAATTCTCCCCTTCTATCATCAAAGATGACAGCAAATGCATCCGCTGCCAGCGCTGTGTGCGCACCTGTGCCGAATTACAGGGAGTAAACGCCCTGACAGTTGCCTACAAAGGCGATGAAATGAAAATTGCCACCTTCTTTGAAAAAGCGATGAACGATGTGGTATGCACCAACTGTGGACAGTGTGTCAACCACTGCCCTACAGGCGCGCTGGTCGAGCGTAACTACATTGAAGAAGTGTGGGACGCTATCTCGAACCCCGACAAGCATGTGGTGGTTCAAACAGCACCGGCCGTTCGCGTAGGCCTGGGCGAAGCCTTAGGAATGGAAGTTGGAGCGCGGGTAACAGGCAAAATGGCCACTGCCCTCAAACGACTCGGATTCAACTCCGTTTTAGACACTGACTTCACGGCCGACCTGACCATTATTGAAGAAGGAACTGAACTGCTTAACCGCCTCAAAAAAGTATTGCAGGACAACGATGCCAGTGTCAAACTACCGCTCACGACATCTTGCTCTCCAGGATGGATTAAATATATTGAACACCTGTATCCTGATCTTCTGGAAAATCTTTCGACCTGCAAATCGCCTCAGCAAATGTTTGGAGCCTTGGCCAAAACCTATTATGCCAAGGCCCGAAAAATTGATCCGGAGAAAATCGTTTCGGTGTCGATCATGCCTTGTACTGCTAAAAAGTTTGAAGCCAATCGGCCCGAAATGCACGATAGTGGCTTCCGCGATGTCGACTATGTGCTTACCACACGCGAACTCGCCATTATGATCAAACAAGCCGGTATCGAATTTGAAAAACTTCCGGATGGTAAGTTCGATCGATTGATGGGTGAATCTACAGGTGCCGGAGTGATCTTTGGTGCCACAGGAGGTGTGATGGAAGCAGCACTGCGAACAGCCTATGAATTGGTAACCGGACGCGAAGTGCCCTTTGACAATCTGAATATCACCCCGGTTCGCGGAATTGACGGCGTGCGGGAAGCTTCAGTAAAAATTGAAAACCCACTCAAAGAATGGGCATTTCTGGATGGTGTAGAACTAAAATGCGCCATTGCTCACGGACTTGTTAACGCCCAAAAAGTAATGGATGCAGTAAAAGAAGGCACCAGCAATTACCATTTCATTGAAATTATGGCTTGCCCTGGCGGCTGTCTTGGAGGTGGAGGTCAACCCATTCCGACAAGCCCGGAGATTCGTCAAAAGCGCATGGACGCCATTTATGCCGAAGATGGTGAGATGCCGCTACGTAAATCACATGAAAACCCGGGAGTGTTAAAAATTTACCAGGATTTTCTAGGCGAACCACTTGGTCCAAAGTCACACCACCTCCTGCATACCAAATACACACCAAGAGATCGGTTCTAAAGCGACCAGTACTAAACCACTTCATTCTTCAGAAGTGGTTTTTTTATTTTCAGAATCTTCTGCTCAATTTATCAATATTGTGTAAATTGTGCTGCCTAATAAATAGTAAACACAATTATATGCTTAAGCTAATTACCTTTATTCTCAGTATTCTTTTTCTTTCTGCTTGCACCCATCCGAAGGAGAGTTCTCTGAATCCAAACCACATAAACCCAACCGAAGCAGGATTTTCAGAGCAAAGATTGGCTAAGGCTGATAGCTTAATTGAGCGGTATATGTCAGAACATTGGCTTCCCGGTGGGGTTTTTCTGGTAGCCCGTCACGGAACCATTGCCTACTACAAAAGCTTTGGTTTCCATTCCTTAAATTTCTGGCAACAATATCAAAAAGACGATATTTTCCGAATTGCGTCCATGACCAAAGCAGTAACAAGCGTAGCCATCATGCAGCTCTACGAACAAGGGAAACTGGGATTGGATGATCCGCTAAAAAAATACCTCCCAGCCTTTGCACAAACAGAAGTTCTGGATCAGTTAAACCCAGTCGACTCGAGCTTTACGACCGTTCCTCCCCAAAGGCCCATAAGCATTCGTCACCTGTTAACACACACTTCCGGCCTGGTTTATAGCAATTTTGAACGAGGAGATATTCGCGCAGCCTACCAAAAACTGGACTTACTAGGTGTCGGACTTTCGCACCAATCCTGGACAACCAACCAGTTTATCGACCAGCTGGCCAAGGCTCCCCTTGCTTTTCATCCGGGTGAACGATACAACTACGGCTTAAACATGGATGTTCTTGGTCGGGTAATTGAAGTCGTTTCAGGCTTATCCCTCCGGGATTATTTTCAACAACATATTTTTGATCCTCTCAAAATGGTCGACACCCATTTTTACTTACCCAAAGAAAAACAGGAGCGCCTGGTTCCGGTGTATGCACAAACCGATCAGGGCACCATCATGAAGCAAGATGATGACTTATCTCCGGGAATTGATTACCCCAAATGGAAAGACAGAGGGCATTATGCGGGAGGTGGCGGACTATCATCCACAGCTATGGATTATGCTCGTTTTATTCAAGCTCTGCTCAATGGAGGAGAATTAAACGGTCATCGGATTTTAGGCCGAAAGACAATCGAGTTGATGACTGCAGACCAATTTGTAATGCTCAACAGAAAAGGAGCCGGAATAAGCTCAATACCAGGCAACACCTTTAGCTTAGGCTTCGGATTAATCACCCAAGAAGCCAATGGCCTTAATTCAAAATCTCCCGGAACGTATGAGTGGGGCGGCTATTTCAGCACCAAATTTTTTATCGACCCCAAAGAAGAACTCATTTTTGTTGGTATGACACAAATTAATCCGTTTATCCACGGTGAATTTTACGAGCGCTTAACCGCTGTAATCTATGGAGCGATCGATGACTAACGAAAAAACATATCCCCATTTGCTATTCGAGTGAGCACTTTTCCCAAACCTTTTCGTTAATACAACGTTAACTAAACGTTAACTAAAGACAAAAGAATAACTATCCAGTGGCTCAATCCTTCACATATCCATCTCCCATCGGCTTGATGCAGTTTGACTGCAGTGACCAATGCATCACCACAATTCAGTTTGTTGAGCACGAGTGCAAAGCTCTCGACATGGATCCGGAATTAGAAGATCTAATTTTTCGACAGATGGAGGATTATTTCGACGGACGACGCTTTCAATTTGATCTTCCGCTCAAGCCCGAAGGAACTGATTTTCAAAAAAGGGTTTGGAACCAACTGGCAGCGATCGATTATGGACAACAGATTAGTTATTTAGATCTGGCATTGCGACTTGGAGATAAAAACTTGGTTCAGGCTGTTGGTGGCGCCAACTCCAAAAATCCGTTACCTATTGTTATTCCCTGCCACCGCGTGATCGGCAGTAACAAAAAACTAGTAGGCTATGCCGGAGGCCTGTGGCGAAAAAAATGGCTTTTACGCCACGAGCTGGAGTTTCGACAATCCAGCCATGACCTCTTTTAAAAGCTGCTCTTAATTACCTCCTGATGAAGCCTGACTTCGATCAGAAAAGTGCTTAGAATCTCCCCATTCGCCGTAGCCAATTTCTCCACCCGCCATTTCAATCCGTGCTTCCAAACAGTTACGACACAATTCCGCATCTTCATCCAGACAAGGTTTGTCTTCGTATAGTTGGTATTCTTTTCTGAAATCGCATGGAGTCAGATTCGGCATAATCACATTGGCACCAATCTTCAACGCTTTTTCCCTTCCGGCGGGATCGATAGCCTGCAAGGCTGTAGCTGCCGCAATGTTTATATCTGGCATTAGCAAACGCAACACAGCCACCATTTTCAGAGCCAGATCGAAGCGCTCCTGTTTGGTTTTTAGTTGATCCCGAAAAGTGTACAAAGGAGTATCTTCATGCTCAATATAAGGCCCCATACCCACCATATCCACATCGAGTTTTTTCAGAAAAAGTAAATCCGCAGCCAAATGCTCCATCGTTTGAAAAGGTAATCCAATCATGACGCCTGTTCCAACCTGGTAGCCGCAATCCTTCAATAACTGCAAGCATTCCAATCGCTTTTCAAATGAATGATGTGCGTTTTGCAGATGGATTTGAGAGTACAATTCCGGAGTGGAACTCTCGATGCGCAACAGGTACCGGTGTGCGCCACTTTCGAACCAGCGCTGATACGTTTCCCGACTTTGCTCTCCACAAGATAAGGTGATTCCTAATTCCTGGTTTGAAAGCTCCTTGATCGATTTTAGCAAACGGTCGACACGATCGACAAAGGCTGGCGACGACAATTCGCCCGACTGTAACACCACCGACCCAAAACGATTTTCCCAGGCAAAGCGGCAGGCCGCCAAAATCTCCTTGTCCGAAGCCTCATAACGAATAACCTTCTCGTTGCTTTTGCGAATACCACAATACAGGCAATCCTTTGAGCAAATATTAGAGAATTCAACGAGTCCCCGGAAATAAACCTGCTTACCAACAACCTCCACTTTCCGGTCCTGAGCGGCATTAAACAAAATCTTTCGATCGTTGCCTTCCACCTGAAGCAAAGCTAGTAGATCGTCTTTAGAAAACGATTTTTGCGCGATAATATCCGATACATTTTTCACGCTACGAAGATAAACATTTCCCCAATGTTGGAATCCCGACATGACAAAAATTAGATAACACTCACTTCCAGGCACCTATTCATGCCTCCAGCCCGGATTATGCAACTACCCGATGCTATTGACGAGCTTCGCAATCCATAGCAGCAGATTAGTTTGCCCATAAGTTTATTTTGTAACTTGCTTCACCAAACGCCAGCAATGATAATATCAGTGATATCAATTCGCCTTATTCAAAAAATTATAGCCCATGAAAAAATTACTGACTTACTTTATGCAAGGCCTTGTGCTTGTTGCCCCCATCGTTATAACCATCTACATTGTTTTCCTGATCTTTGATTTTATCGATGGGATTTTACGCCACCAACTGGAACTATGGTTTGGCTATATGATCCCCGGTCTGGGATTACTCCTCATTTTTGCAATGATCACCTTTCTGGGCTTCGTTGGGCAATCCATTGTAGCTCGTCCATTCAAAGCACTGGGACATCACTTACTCAAGAAAGCACCTCTGCTACAAGTTATTTATAGCTCGCTGGCTGATCTTTTCTCAGCTTTCGTGGGCAAAGAGAAAAAGTTTAACCAGCCGGTTTTGGTGGAGATCAACAAAGAAAACAAGCTCTGGAAAATTGGATTCGTCACGCAAAAAAGCATGGCCGAAATAGGAATGGAAGGCTTGGTTGCCGTTTACTTTCCACACTCGTATAACTTTTCCGGCGAATTATATATGATTGTCTCCTCCGCCATCAAACCGCTGGAAATGCCTCCTTCTGAAGCCATGAAATTTGTAGTTTCGGGCGGAGTAACCCGGGTCAACGAAACCGGACTGAGTGCAAAATAGGAAACAGCAGAACACGTGCTACTGACCAAATCTACTGAAAGCAAGAACCCAAAAGTGCCACTCGGAGATTAAAATCAACTATTCGCCGAAAAAAGCAGGCCCTTTATGGTGTTTTACTTAAATTTGAATAGCAAAACGAGCTTCCCGGCTCGCTCAATTTAAAACGAATTACATAATTTTAAAAACCTAAATACCATATCCATGGAACTTTTCACAGCGACCAATGTCGTGAAAGATTATGCCGGACACCGGGCATTGGATGAAGTCAGCATTCAAGTTTCCGAACAAAGCATCTTTGGATTGCTCGGACCTAATGGTGCTGGCAAAACCACGCTGATCCGCATCATCAACCAGATTACCGCTCCCGATCAAGGTGAAATTAGACTGTTTGGACGCAAGCTGAAAGCTACCGACATTCAACACATTGGCTACTTGCCTGAAGAACGGGGTCTATATAAAAAGATGAAAGTGGGCGAACAAGCCTTATACCTCGCTCAGCTGAAAGGATTAAGTCGCCATGATGCCTTAAAAAGCCTGAAATACTGGTTCGAGAAATTTGAGATTCAGCCGTGGTGGAACAAAAAAGTAGAAGAACTCTCCAAAGGAATGCAGCAGAAAGTTCAGTTTATCATTACGGTTGTGCACCAACCCAAACTCCTGATTTTTGATGAACCTTTCAGTGGTTTTGACCCCATCAATACCAACCTGCTAAAAAATGAAATCCTCCAGCTAAAAGAAGGAGGGACAACCATCATCTTTTCGACCCATAACATGGCGTCGGTAGAGGAAGTGTGCGATCACATCGCCCTCATCAACCAATCAAAAAAAATATTGGATGGCCCAATCGACACCATCAAAGAACAGTATAAACAAGACGTTTTTGAGATTGAAACAACTGCTCCCCATGATGTCACCGCCGAATTCAGCCGCAATGGTTTTCAACTCATCGATTATGAACTGAAAGGTCAGATCCAGCGCGTGAAATTTCAACTTGAGCATGAAGTTTCGACCAATACCCTACTCCACAACCTGATGGAAAAAATGGAGATTCGCTCTTTCCGCGAAGTAATTCCTTCGATGAATGAAGTCTTTATCCAAGTTGTTGAACAAGCAAACCCCAAAACACAAGCTCATGCATAAATCATTCTTAATCTTAAAACGGGAATACCTGACCCGGGTCCGGAAAAAGTCCTTCATCATACTAACCTTACTGGTTCCTTTTTTATTTGCCGGGATTACCATTTTGCCAACTTGGCTGGCCATGCAAGATGACAAGGAAGAGCGAAACATCGGGGTTTACGATGCCAGCCAGCAGTTTCATGAACGATGGGAAGATACCGAATTCACCCATTTTACCTTTATTCCGAAAACGGAATTTGAGCATATTCAGCAAGACATCAAATCGAGTGCTTACTACGCTGTATTATATATTCCAGAAGATATCGTTACGACAAGCCGCGCCAGCTTACTGTCCGACAAGCAAGTGACCTTCGACATCAAAAATATGATTGGCAACAAGCTCGAAAATCTGATTGAAGAAGATAAAAAAGCGCTGATCATTGATGAGTCAGGTATTCCGGATCTGGAGGAAAAGTTGGCCGCTGCCCGTACTCATATTCAATTGGAAACGGTGAAAGTGGACGAAAAGGGTGAAGCGGTGAAAAGTTCAACGGAAATTGCCATGGCTGTTGGCTATGCTGCTGGATTCATTATTTACATGTTCGTCTTCATTTATGGGGCTATGGTTATGCGCGGTGTTATGGAAGAAAAGTCAAGCCGTATTGTGGAAGTGATTATCTCCTCGGTGAAGCCCACACAACTGATGTTTGGGAAAATCGTAGGCATTGGTTTGGTTGGCTTAACCCAACTTGTATTTTGGGTTGTATTGATGTTTTTGATTGTTACCGGCTTGCAGTTTTTTCTGTCCCCCGACCAGGCCGAAATGCTACAGCAGTCACAAAGCATGATGGCAGCCAATCCCCAGCTTCAACAAGCCACGCAAGATAATGCCGTACTCAACATTATCGATTTAATCGGTAATCTGAATATTCCGTTAATTCTGGGAGCTTTCCTATTCTACTTTTTAGGTGGATTTCTGATGTACTCTTCCCTGATGGGAGCCGTTGGTGCAGCTGTCGATCACGAAGAAGAAGCACAACAACTCATGCTTCCTGTTACCATTCCGCTTATCTTTTCTATCGTCATTTTATTTCCGGTGGTGAAAAACCCGGAAGGAGCGCTGGCCTTTTGGACGTCCATGATTCCATTCACTTCGCCAGTCATCATGATGGTTCGGGTTCCTTATGGGGTTCCGCTGTGGGAACTGTTACTTTCGATGAGCATCCTGCTGGGCTCCATTTATGGGACCATTTGGGTTGCAGGTAAAATTTATCGGACCGGTATTTTAATGTATGGTAAGAAGGTCAATTTTAAAGAAATCCTTAAATGGCTTTTTTATAAGAATTAAATATCAGACTAAATTGTATTTTATTCAGAATTTTTACTTAATATTGTTCCATCTAAAATAGAAAAAGACAATTCAGATGAACTTTTCCTTCCCAAATATGTGTATGTGCTGTTGCTTCGAAGTAACACGGGGAAGGTATGAGTAAAATGCAGTAAACTCTTTATAAAGATATAAGCAGGCCTTCCATGATTTTGGAAGGCCTTTTTTTGTTTAATAACCCTTTAAAACAGATAAATATGAAATTTAACACCATTTTGGAGACCATTGGCAACACGCCTTTAGTGCGAATAAACAACCTCTATCCTGAGGGATATGAAGTCTACATCAAGCTGGAACGAGCCAATCCAGGCGGTAGCATAAAAGACCGGATTGCCTTAAAGATGGTGGAAGACGCAGAGAGCAAAGGAATTCTGAAACCAGACTCGCTAATTGTTGAACCCACTTCGGGAAACACAGGCATCGGCCTCGCTCTGGTTGCCGCTGTCAAAAAATACAAATTGATTTTGGTTATGCCCGAGTCTATGTCTTTGGAGCGTCGTCGTATTTTGACCGCTCATGGCGCCCAATTGGTGCTTACACCTAAAGAAAAAGGGATGAAAGGAGCGATTGCCAAAGCAGAAGAAATTGCGGCAGAACATGCCAATTCGTGGATTCCTTCGCAATTTGATAACGAATCAAACCTTGCAGCCCACCGCGAACATACAGCTCAGGAAATCCTAAGCGACTTTCCCGAGGGCTTTGACTACCTGATTACCGGAGTGGGTACGGGTGGCCACATTTCAGGCGTAAGCGAAGTCTTGAAAAAACGTTTTCCCGACTTAAAAACACTGGCAGTTGAACCAGAACTTTCACCAGTAATCAGCGGGGGAAACCCAGGACCTCACCCCATCCAGGGTATTGGCGCCGGGTTCATTCCTGAAAATCTTAAAACCAACCTGCTGGACGGCACCGTTCAGGTTTCGAAAGAGGACGCTTTTGACTATGCCAGACGCGCAGCCAAAGAAGAAGGCCTGTTTATTGGCATTTCATCGGGCGCCTCTCTGGCTGCTGTGGCCAAGAAAATACAGGAGCTACCCAAAGGATCAAAAATCCTGACTTTCGCCTACGACACCGGAGAACGTTACCTTTCCATCGATGGCTTATTTTAATGCACATACTCCCAATGGAACTCAAAAAGACCAGTCTGCTATAGGCTGGTCTTTTTTGAGAATCCTTTTTTTCGGATATCTTTGAGAAAAAAATATCACCCTTGAAAGCAATTTTTGCAAACATACCTCAAAATTGATTTGGCTACCCCTTGACCAGCATCAGTGGAGTTCCCAAATTTCCCTATTAAAAAACCCAAAAAACTAAACCATGAAGAAACTAACAATCTTTATCCTATACGTTTTTCTTTTACCCCTATTTGCTAGTTCACAGGAAAAAATCAAACTGGTAGTCATTGGAGCTCATCCTGACGATTGTGACATTGATGCCGGAGGAACCGCCATTCAATTTGCGCGAATGGGACACCAAGTCCTTTTTGTTTCCCTTACCAATGGAGATGCGGGCCATTATGAAAAAGGAGGAGGCGCACTGGCTAAGATAAGACGAGCCGAAGCAAAAGAAGCCGGCAAGCGCCTGGGAGTGGAGTACTTGGTACTGGACAACCACGATGGCGAATTGATGCCAAGCTTGGAAAACAGACTGGAACTCATTCGTATCATCCGAAAATGGCAAGCAGACATTGTGATCGGTCATCGCCCCAATGACTACCATCCGGATCACCGATACACCGCACAGTTACTCCAGGATGCTGCCTTTATGGTGGTTGTCCCCAACATCGCCTCCGATGTTCCGGCTCTGAAAGAGAACCCACTTTTCTTGTATTCTCATGACCGATTTCAAAAACCGGCTCCGTTAAAACCAGATATTACCATCGACATTACGGAAGTGTATGATGATAAAACATACGGGATGGCCGCTCACGAATCTCAGTTTTTTGAGTGGCTGCCTTGGCTCAACGGCACCCTTGATCAAGTTCCCCAAACCGAAGAGGAGCGCCTAAAGTGGATGCATGGCATACGCGATCAGGAAATCAACAAGGAAGTACTGGCATCTCTGATCAAGTGGTATGGAACTAAAAAAGGCAAAGGGGTAAAAAAGGCCGAAGTCTTCGAAATTTGCGAATATGGCAGGTATCCATCCGATGATGAGATCAAAAGACTTTTCCCGATGCTCAAAAATTAGAGTCACCCTGTTTGTGCTGGAATCATGCGTATTTCAGCTTTTTTTACCGCTCATTTTGAATCAAATACAGGCCTTTGTTAACAGCTCGGTAGGCGGTAGTAAGAATACATCAATTTATTCCTATTTTTGTTTGAAACAATTATCACCATGGATGCCTACAAATTAGAAATCATGCAAACGGCCATTGTGCTGGCCTCATTATTAGCTATTCGCTTCGTTATTCGACATTCCATTAACCGAACGCTAAAGAAATTTAATTTCACCCTTCAACGTCGAAGAATCACCATTAAAATGATGAACTTTTTCATTATTCTGGGTGCCACCATAGCGGTTATAGGTATTTGGGGAATTGAAAAAGAGAAGTTGATGCTGTTTTTATCCTCGGTGCTTACCATCCTCGGAATCGCATTTTTCGCCCAATGGTCTATCCTGGCTAATATTACTGCTGGCTTAATTCTCTATTTTAACCATCCGATGAAACTGGGAGATCACATCAAAATACTCGAGAAAGATTTCATTATTGAAGGGCAGGTCAATGATGTAACCTTCTTTTTCATACACCTCATCTCGCCCGATGGTGATCGTATTACTATTCCCAACTCCATTATTCTGCAGAAAAACATTTCGGTCGAACATCCTGATAATAAAAAAGTGCGAACCCAAGCCCCCTAAAAGACCAGAACGATCGAGGCATCATCCCTCCCGAACTACTCACTGGTTGTTTTAAAGAATAGCGAAACGCAATTTAGTCTCTCCATTTCCCAAGTTCCAAACTTAAAATAAGGCATAAAAAAAGCTGCCCCATTTGGAGCAGCTTAAATTTTTCTGAGCTTCTAATTACCCATTGATTGCCTGACTAGCTGCAGCTTTTAGCTGCTTAGCAGTATCATTGTTTGGTGTCAGCTTTAATGCTTTATCAAAGAAAGGCAAAGCTTTTTTAAACTCCGTTTTTGCTTCACTCGTTGCTTGCTTATACTGGTCATCAGTCGTTTTAAATTTACCGGCAGCAACATCAGCAGCGGCCTCTTTCAAAATCGAGGCTCCCTTTTTGTAATACGCATTTCCTTCTTTCAAATAATAGGTTGAAAGCATGGATTTCATCTTAGAATCGTTTGCATTAGCAGCAATACCTGCTTCCAATGTTTCTACAAATCCTTGGTCATCCCCATTTTTCCGCTGTGCATTGGCTTTATACAAATAAGCAGTTGAAACTTTATAATTATTATTGATTGATTGGCCGAAATAATTAACTGCTTTCTCATAGCTTTTTACTTTATACGCACAATAGCCAGCGTTGTAGATCATCGCATTGTCTTGCTCTTCTTCGCCCCAGTTAGCCAACGATTTTTCGAACAATTCCAGAGCATTTTTGTAGTTCTTGTCTCGTAACGCATTATTACCATCATTCTTCAGTTGAAGTGCGTCAACTGCCTCTTGAGCCACTCCGGCAACGGCCATTCCAAGACAAAATACAGTAAATAAAAAAAATCGCTTCATAATATGATCCTCTTTTTCAGTTTTATTAATTATATAAAAGTTAAATCTTACCTCTTTTTAGTGTCAAAGTTTCCAAAAATAGCAATAATGATTTAAAAACCTAAACAAATATTGCACTCCTTTGGTTTTAATCACTCAGCAACAAGAAATTACTAAAATAAAAAAGCAGAAGGTAATTTAGTCTTCTGCTTTCCTCCTAAAACTGATTTAACTTTATTCCGGGCTTACAAAACCGATACCTTCGATCTGTTTATCCACTTCCGGATTGCCTTTATATCTAATCTTTCCGACACCTTCAATTTTTGCTTTCAAATAATCCGTTGCGTAAACTGAGCCACCACCTACGCCTTCAATCTCCACTGCAACCGATCTTGCTTTCAATTTATCTGCATCCAAATGTCCCGCTCCCGAAATCCGGGCATCAAACGAATTGGCGACTCCCCGAAAATCGAAACTGACGCCACCTTCTCCCACAACGTTTAAACGATCTACTTTCATCTCCATCTCAATCATCGCTCCGCCTTCAACCTGTATGTCGAAATCATCCAAATCTAAATACCCACGGGTTTCCAAATTAATGCCACCTTCTACCCTGAGCTCTTGCAGTTCAACAAACTCGATATACAAAATCATGCGATCAAAGCTGAAGTGCTTTTCTTTAAGGGTTACACTCAATGTTCCCCGGTCGCTGTCTACCTTGATGTACTCGAAAGCCTCTTCATCGGCCTTAATGCGCAAGCCTGGTTGATCAGCTTGCTTCAGGATGACCTTATAGCCTCCTTCCAACACAATCCGCTCAAAATTCGCCACATCATAAACACGTACGTCATCGTCATCCCACTCCGGAGCTGCTGATGCAAGCGCCGAAATCAATAAACAGGTCAGGAGAAAAAATAAATTTGGGAATAGTCTCGTTTTCATCATTCATAGGAATTAAATACAACACAAAACTACACGAAACAACATTTTAACACTTCGTTTTTTCGATGAATACCCGTTTTTAGAAGGCGAATGCGTGGCTAAAGCAGTAATTCATTCTTTGTGCTGTTTGCGAGTAAGCAAAACCCGGAGATAACTTAGCAGATAAAACACCAACAAAACAGCTATTCCTAAAACTACAAAATCAGAAACCTGCCAGGTCAAATGACTGGGTCGGCTAATAAAAACATGAATTAAGCCAACCAGAAAAACGCCCATCAATACAAAAGGGATTTGAGCTTGTTGCCGTTTTTGCATTCGAATGCTCAATCCAATCCATAACAAACCCAAGCCCAGCATCACCAAGCCGTCACGCTGCTGAGCCTCCACAACTTTCAGCGCTCCATAAATAAGGGGGATGACTGCCACCAGGTACAAGGTCCGGATTAAACTGCCAAAAACTTTTTGAAACTGCTTTTCATGATGAAGGTATGGAAATAGGGTTTTCGGGTGAGACTCCTCCTGGAAGCGTTTTGACTGCAATTCTTCTTCCGATTCGATCAACTGACGATCAATTGCTTCGCATATGGCAATTTCAACGGCTTCCGGCTGATAGGAATCGCGCAAGCTAAGTAGACGCTTTAAGCCAGCATCATCCAGCGAACAGATTCGCTTTTTCAATTCTTCATTTTCCATTCAGCAAAAATAGGAAACTTCGTTCAGCCACAAAGCCTAAAAAAAAGGATTCCTCCACCCCCTTCAAAGCTTTAAATTTATTAACAGAGAATCTGCTACACGTTTTGTAAATTTGAAGATCAAATCAAAAAAGGAGAAAATATGTATAATTTCAAGTTTAAAAATCCGGTAAAGATATTGTTTGGAAAAGGACAGATAGCAAAAATAGCAGAGGAACTTCCAACAGATAAAAAAATTCTGCTGACATACGGTGGCGGTAGTATTTTCAAAAATGGCGTTTATGATCAAGTCAAAGCGGCCACCAAAGGACTCGATATTATTGAATTTGGAGGAATCGAACCAAATCCGCATTACGAAACCCTAATGAAAGCGATCGAACTCGTCAAAGCTGAAAAGGTAGGTTACCTGCTCTCAGTAGGTGGCGGTTCGGTGCTGGATGGCACCAAATTCATTGCTGCTTCTGCCCTGTATGAAGGTAACGAACCTTGGGATATTTGTGCTAAACGCAGCCAGGTGAGTATCACTAAGGCCGTCCCGATTGGATCGGTAATCACCCTTCCAGCCACTGGCTCGGAAATGAATGGCAATGCTGTCATCAACCGGGTAGAAACACAAGAAAAGCTGGCTTTTGATTCGCCGGCTGTTATGCCCCAATTTTCAGTACTCGATCCTGAAGTAATCTTCTCCCTTCCCGAACGACAAGTGGCTAACGGAATCGTTGATGCCTTCATCCATGTGGTAGAGCAATACCTGACCTTTCCGGTCAATTCGCCTTTACAGGATCGGTTTGCTGAAGGAATTTTGCATACCCTGGTTGAAGAAGGGCCGAAGGTACTGGCCAACCGCAACGATTATGAAGCTGCAGCCAATTTTATGTGGAGTGCAACCATGGCGTTAAACGGACTTATTGGAATGGGAGTTCCTCAGGACTGGGCCACCCACATGATTGGGCACGAACTGACGGCTTACCATGGCATCGATCACGCGCGCACACTGGCTATTGTGCTTCCCGGAATCATGCACATCCGCCGGAAAGACAAACAAGATAAGCTACTGCAATACGGCGAACGCATTTGGAATATTACCGAAGGAACCGTTGATGAGCGCATTGATCAAACCATTGCCAAGACCATTGCTTTCTTTGAGTCGGTAGGTATCAAAACCACCCTACCCGACTATGAGGTTCCGGCCGAAACAATCACACGCATTGCCAACCGTTTTGAACAACGTGGCTTCAAGCTTGGAGAGAAGGCAGATATCGGCCCAAAAGAAATTCAACTGATTTTGGAAGATCGGATATAAAAAGCATCCCTAAAACAAAAGGCTTCACGTATTGATGAAGCCTTTTGTTTATCTCGAAACGGAATATACGTAAGATTCGCCAGCAACGTCGAAGCCTATCTCGCGATGAAATTGCTATTCGCTGGGGTGTATTCGAAACTAAAAAGATCTTCTATTGATTACATGTATTAATCCAACAACTCGCGGGCTGTTTCGCGCGCAGTATCCGAGTTACGGTCACCGCTCAACATTTGGGCCAGTTCCTCTACCCGTTCGCTGTTCTCCAATTTACGAATGGAAGTAAACGTCTGATCTTCCTCATCGAACTTATAAACCTGATAATGGTGATCACCCTTAGCCGCTATTTGAGGTAAATGCGTAATATTAATCACTTGCATTTTAGAGGAAATAGCCTTCAGAATATCACCCATTTTAACTGCAATCTCACCCGATATTCCGGTATCAATCTCATCAAAAACGATGGTTGGCAGCGACTTGCTATCCGTAATCAAGCTCTTCAAGGCCAGCATTACGCGCGACATTTCACCCCCGGAAGCAATTTTAGAAATTTCCTGCACTTCAGCACTTTTATTGGCGCTAAACAGAAAACGAACTTCATCTTTACCCATCGCTCCAAGCTGTTCCGTCGATTCAAAACTCAACTGAAAAACAGCATTGGCCATGCCTAGTTTTCGAAGCATGTCAACAACGGATTGCTGAAAGTTTACAGAAACAGCTTTCCTTCTTTGCGTTAATTCCGCAGCCATCGTACTTAGTTCCGTTTCTTGTTTCTTTAATAACGCCTCCAAAGCTGTAAGTTCTTCATCAGAGCTTTCCACCTGCCCTATTTTCTGCTCCAATTCATCTTGGAGAGCAAGCAATTCCTCGACCGTAGCAACATTGAACTTTTGTTGCAGTGAATAAATCAAGTCCAGGCGACCGGCTACCTGCTGGATGCGAGCCGGATCATGCTCTACCCGCTCGGCCACTGTCGCACTTTCATCCGAAATATCCTTCAATTCCAGATAGCAGGATTCCAACCGTTCGTGTAACGATTTTGCATCCACAAAATAATCACTCATTTTCCGCAGCTGATTCACCTGCTCCTTCAGATGAGTCAGCAAGCCTAACTCTTCACTGTCTAGCGCCTCTGCTAGTTGCCCAAAGGTCCGCTTAATCTCTTCGGCATGATCTAACTGGTTTTGTTCAGTTTCCAGCGCTGTTTGTTCTCCCGTATTTAGCTTGGCTTCATCCAGCTGGTTGAACTGAAACTGGAAGTAATCCAAATCTTTTCGAGCCTGATCGGCCTCTTCGACCAAACGGATGTAGTTATTTTTAGTTTCTGAATAAATGCGAAACAGACTCTGATAACTGACTAACAAGGCTTTGTTTCTGGCCACTAAGTCAACCAATTTCAATTGAAAAAGACGGTTACCCAAATCCAGATTTTGGTGCTGTGAATGGATATCGATGAGCCGCAAAGCCAGTTCGCGAATGGTTTTCAGGTTAACCGGTGTATCGTTGATAAATGCCCGCGACTTTCCGGCTGGTGTAATTTCCCGGCGCAAAATTGTTTGATCATCATAATCTAACTCATGCTCGGCAAAAAATTCTTCGAGCCCATAAGCCGGTACGCCAAAACAACCTTCAACCGTACATTTTTTCTTTTTATCGCGCAGTACAGAAAGATCGGCCCGTTGACCCAGAATCAACCCTAAAGCCCCCAAGAGAATCGACTTTCCTGCACCTGTTTCTCCAGTAATGATGTTGAATCCACTGTTGAATTCGATCGACAACTTATCGATCAGCGCGTAATTTTTAATGTATAAAGATTGTAACACAGAGGTGGTTTTTAGCTTTTAAAATTCTTCAGCGGCTTCATTTATCTTTTCGTATTTACTGCCATTCGAGGGGTCAACCTCATTCAAAATCGTTAACACCCGGTTGCGTTCATCAGGATATGATTTGGAAAAAACATTTACCAACTCATCCGATTTCGCATCGAAAAAGACCTGCAAGATATAAAGTGATGGCCGCGAACGGAATACCTTTTGAATCGACTTCAACGATTCGGCAATTGCTGCCCGCCCTTCTTCAATTTGCTCATTCATCTGGTCTAAGCCTAACCGATGGTACTGGTAGATGCAGTCGCGAAACGGCGCATATGATCTATTCATTATATTTTCGATCAGCCAATAACGATTTCGCTCACTTTCATAAGCCTTCCAGCCCGAATACCTTACGTTTTGTGAATTATTTACGATTTGCTGAGCTTTCTGAAAATAGGGCGTTCCTCCATTGGGAGAAAACGAATCATAATCCATTCCTAAAATGATGTAGGCATAAAAAGCCATCAAATTGGTCAGATTATCCCTGTTGGAAGTTTCATTGAACTCCATTGCCTGATACTCCACATATTCGACATGAAAATCATTGTCCTTTATATTTAAAAGCGGGGTTTCGTAGTCGGAGTTGAAAACCGGACGACGCAACTGCACCTGGATACTCCCTTTAAACTCATTAGAAGAAATTTGCTCTGTCAGCCGAATGTAGATGCTACACTCGATCCGCTCGTCCATCGAATACACATGATCGGTCCATTTGCGGTTGTTCATGAACTCGTACAGATCAGCTTGCATGGTCTGAAACACATTGCGGTTCGCTCCCTGGATCTGCTGTCCCGAAACACTAATATTACAGCGTAATTCCTGTGCGATGACCGTACCAGTCATCAGCAAACTCAACAGCATTAAGAAGCTCAGTTTCTTCATAGTCGATAAATACCAATGGAGTAAAAATAAACAAAATCTACTGAAGTCTTACAACTTTGCCAATTCCTGGGTAAGTTTTCCCACAATATCAGCGGCAACTTCCCTCTTGTGCTTTAACTCAAATTCATGAGTATTATTGTCTTTCGACAGAATTGTAATTTTATTGGTATCCACCCCGAAGCCGGCTCCTTGATCCTGTAATGAATTGAGCACAATAAAATCGAGGTTTTTCTTCTGCATCTTACCCAGCGCATTTTGCTTTTCATCGTTGGTTTCCAGGGCAAATCCAACCAGCAACTGCTTGTCTGTTTTTAGTTTGCCCAGTGAAGCGGCAATATCGACGGTTGCTTCCAGCTCAATGCTCATGCTGTCTGCTTTTCGCTTTATCTTCTGAGGAGCTGCATCTTTGGGTCGATAATCAGCTACTGCGGCACACATAATGGCCGCATCAACCTCAGAGAAATGTGCCAAACAAGCCTGATGCATTTCAGCGGCCGATTCAACATCAACCCGCTGAATATTACTATGAAATGCTGGCAAACTTACGGGACCAGTCACCAAAATAACCTGAGCTCCAGCTTCAGCCAACTCTTCGGCCAAGGCAAAACCCATTTTACCTGAGGAGTAGTTTCCAATAAAACGTACCGGATCAATTTTTTCGAAAGTAGGGCCGGCAGTTACCAGCACCTTTTTATTCAGAAGTTTTTTTTTTGAGTGGAAAAAGTTAACCACCTCTTCAACCAATTGCTCGGGTTCCTGCATGCGTCCTTTACCATGCAAGCCACTGGCCAACTCTCCTTCGCCCGGCTCGAGAATCACATTGCCAAACGAGCGCAACATCTCCAGATTCTGAAGAGTTGAGGGATGCCGAAACATGTCCAAGTCCATTGCTGGCGCCAAATACACCGGGCACTTTGCCGACATGTATGTTGTTACCAGTAGGTTATCGGCAATACCATGCGCCATTTTACCCAGCGTAGCAGCCGTAATGGGAGCAATTAGCATCAAATCAGCCCATTGTCCCATATCAACATGCGAATGCCAGGTTCCGTCATTAGCAGCAAAAAATTCCGAAGCGACTGGTCGTCCGGATAAGGCTGACATTGTAACGGGCGTAATGAACTCTTTGGCTGCGGGAGTCATCACAACTTGCACCTCAGCCCCCTCTTTCATTAGCCCCCTTAAAAGATAAGCCGCCTTGTAGGCAGCTATACTTCCAGTCAATCCTAAAATTATATGTTTTCCTTTAAGCCTCATGAAGGCCTCCATTTAAAGTCCCTTGCGGTTTTCCTTCGCGGGATTACGGTGATAAATTTGTCCTTGCTTCAACTCTTCAAAAGCAATTAACGTTGGTTTTGGTAAACGCTCGTAGTACTTTGAAATTTCGATTTGTTCGCGATTTTCAAATACTTCTTCCAAGTTATCAGTATACGAAGCAAATTCCTGCAATTTCTGGTTCAACTCTTCTTTCATTTCAGAAGCAATTTGATTAGAACGCTTTGCCAGAATCATAACTGTTTCGTACACGTTTCCTGTTTGATCTTCCAAGTCCGTCAAATTTCTTGGTACCGTTGAGCTTTCAGCTTTAATTTTCTTATAATCCATATCTATTTATAAATTAGCCTCTTCGTTGTAATTTAATAGTTTTGCTGTCTCCTGATAGAACTTTTCAGCATCTTTCCGGTGTTCACTTTCCGGAAATTCATCGACAAAGGTAAAATATTCATCCAATGCATCGGTCAAACGTTGCTCTTTTTTTTCTTCTACACTTCTGATAGCCAAAAGATACTTTGCCCTTAAAAGCATAAACATGAGCTCTTCTCGATACTTCGTGTCAGGAAAATCCTTTAGCGAGTTAGTCAATGCAATGACCGCTGCTTTGTAATCTTCCAAGTCGTAATAAAGTTTTCCGCTCAAAAATGATTTAAACACCAACTTGTCACGCAGCTCAATAATCAATCGGTTAGCTTCCTCAATCCGGTTACTACCCGGGTAAAGGTTCATATACAATTGCAGTGCGTCGATGGCTTTTTGTGAAACCTGCTGATCCAAGCGGGGCTTGGGTGAATCCAGGTAAAAACAATAACCAATCATATATTGCGATTCCTCCGCGAATTTACTTTTCGGAAAATCCTTCACTAAAGTCCGAAACCAATGTCCAGCCATTAAGTAATCGTTCATCCCAAAATGACTTTTGGCGTAATAATAATAGACTTCATCGGCCCGGCTGGTTCCTCTGTAAATATTAACAAGCTCACTCAACAACTGGGAAGAACGTACAAATTCCTCATCTTCATAATATTCCAGTGCTTTTTTATACTTAAACTCGTAGTCCGTACTTTTTACAATCTTATTGTAATCACTACATGACGTACCAACCATTATTAACAAGAGTGCGAAAAGGATTAAATTCTTCATTTTTATAAACATGGCGCAAAGATACATTTTTCATTAAAAAACTAGCGGCAAAATACGCAAGATATTGTTTATATACCCACTGGTTTAATATAAATTAACAAATTTGTAGACTTCTTAAAAAAAATTACTTTTGCATAGTAAATTTTAAAAGCTTTTTGAAGTGGATATTTTTGAAAAATTTCGATCAAATAGAGGCGACATTGGTAAGCACATGGAGAGAGCCCATGGCTATTTTGCTTTCCCAAAACTGGAAGGTGAGATCAGTGCCCGCATGAAGTTCAGGGGCAAAGAAGTGCTGACCTGGAGTTTGAACAACTACATTGGCCTGGCCAATCACCCGGAAGTTCGCAAAGTAGATGCTGATGCTACAAAAGAATGGGGATTAGCTTATCCGATGGGAGCTCGCATGATGTCGGGGCAAACCAACCAACACGAGGAACTGGAAAAACAATTGGCAGCCTACGTTGGCAAACCGGATTCGTTCTTGTTAAACTTCGGTTACCAGGGAATGGTTTCAATCATTGACGCGGTTTGTAGCCGAAATGATGTGATTGTATACGACAGTGAATCTCACGCATGCATTCTGGATGGTGTTCGTCTGCACATGGGCAAACGCTATGTATATCCACACAACAATATTGAAAACCTAAAAATTCAACTTGGCCGTGCAACCAAGCTGGCTGAAAAACAAGGTGGTGGTATTTTAGTGATCACCGAAGGCGTCTTCGGAATGTCAGGCGACCTTGGCAAGCTGGACGAAATTGTTGCCTTGAAAAAAGAATTCAATTTCAGACTATTGGTTGACGATGCACATGGATTTGGTGTGATGGGACCAACAGGAGCTGGAGCACCAGAGCACTTTGGCGTTCAGGATCAGGTGGACCTGCACTTCTGTACTTTCGCCAAAGCGATGGCCGGAATCGGAGCATTCATTGCCTGCGACACGGATATTTGTAACTTCTTGCGCTACAACATGCGCTCACAAACATTCGCCAAATCATTACCAATGCCTATGGTTGTTGGTGCTATGAAACGCCTGGAGCTTTTGAAAAACAGCCCCGAACTGCGCGAACAGCTGTGGACGGTTGTTAATGGACTGCAATCGGGCTTGAAAGAGGCTGGATTCGACTTAGGACGAACCAACTCTCCAGTAACTCCTGTTTACATGAAGGGTGGCGTTGGAGAAGCAACCAATGTGGTGATGGACTTACGCGAAAACTATGGTATCTTCTGCTCTGTTGTGGTTTACCCAGTTATTCCGAAGGGAGAAATCATCCTTCGCTTAATCCCCACAGCCATGCACAACCTGGAAGATGTTAAAATCACCATTGAAGCATTTAAAGAAGTTAGAGATAAACTGGAATCAGGCGCCTACAAAGATGCTGAAGTTCCGGATATGGCCTAATAAGGGTCATAGCAAAACAAAAAATAGCCGTGTGGAAATTCCACACGGCTATTTTTTTTTAATTCGTTTTCAGCAATTATGCATTCTTTTCAGACAAATACCGCTCAACATCCATGGCCGCTTTACAGCCTGAACCGGCCGCTGTAACAGCCTGACGATAGATTGAATCCATCAAGTCGCCACAGGCAAACACTCCGGGAACATTCGTTTTTGATGTGCCGGGAATCGTCTTCACGTAGCCCACCTCATCTGTTTCCAGAAAATCCTTTACGAAATCAGAATTCGGTTTGTGCCCAATTGCCAAGAAGAAACCATCAATCTTTATTTTAACTTCTTCTTCATTCGCTTCCCCTTTATTTTTCAGCAGTGTTGCTCCTTCCACTACCCCATCACCAGATAACCCTTTTGTTTGGTGCTTCCACAGGATTTCAATATTAGGGGTCTTCTTCACCCGGTCAGCCATGACTCGAGAAGCTCGCAAAACATCGCGGCGCACAATCAGGTAAACTTTATTTGCCAAGCCGGCCAGATACAACGCTTCCTCAGCCGCTGTATCTCCTCCACCAACCACTGCTACATCTCTTCCACGATAGAAAAAGCCATCGCAGGTAGCACAAGCAGAGACGCCACCACCGGCATATTTCTGTTCATCTTCCAAGCCCAGATACTTTGCCGTAGCTCCGGTAGCCAAAATAACAGCTTCTGCTTCAATCACTTTTTTATCATCAATCCACACTTTGTGAATATCTCCTGAAAAATCAACTTTTGTAGCATAACCAAAACGCACGTCCGTTCCAAAACGCTCAGCCTGCTTTTTAAAGTCCTCCATCATCACCGGTCCGGTAACCCCTTCCGGATAGCCAGGATAATTTTCAACTTCGGTAGTTGTCGTTAGCTGCCCACCTGGCTGAAGTCCTTCATACATAACTGGATTTAAGTTAGCCCGCGCAGCATAAATTGCTGCAGTATATCCAGCAGGTCCGGAACCAATAATTAAACATTTCACACGCTCAGCATCGCCTAGCGGTTCTGTATTTGGCTTTTCGTTTTCTTTCAGATTCAATGATTTAAACATGACTTTTATTTTTTAGCTTTTTTTTCAATATATAACACGACAAAATTACACAACATCGAGATATTTGCAACATTTGATCCATCGATAATAATGAAGTCTGGATAGAGCTAGACTATCGAAAATATTTACGCAATAGTTAAAATTAATTTTGCAGAATTGGCTTCTTTATTTACTTTTGCAAACGCTTTAGCAAAATGAATTCGAAAGATGTCATTTTAGCAAATAGCAAAACAATCGGGATGTGGCGCAGTCTGGTAGCGTACTCGTCTGGGGGGCGAGGGGTCGCAAGTTCAAATCTTGTCATCCCGACTTATTGAAAAAGAAGGAGTTAGGTCGAGATCTAACTCCTTCTTTTTTTGGGTGGGTACAACAAAGTTGCACTGTAAGTAAAATTAAATGAATTTCGATCTCACTATATTTTCATCCGAAGGTGAATAAATAGAAAAATCGTGTATCAACCTGAAATAAACCCCACCATTTTTTCATCATCAAAAGCCTTAAATCATTCTGCAAAAAATACTCTCCTCCCCTAGCTATCCGGACATCGATATCTGAATACAGAAAGGAGGAGTGGATGACCAATTTCCCCATTATGCTATAAATGAAATTAGCACAGCTGAACTTGCTTCATGTTTTCTGTCTTTAAATCAGAATGTATACTCATAACTAATAGATAAAATCACGGGAAATATTGAAACTTGTTGTACTTTACCGCTAATGTCCTTATGGTAATCCACAGGCTTATGCTTTTCTTTTCACACAGACGTAAAAAGTCCATCCCAGAATTCTGAGATGGACTTAATCATGAATTGGAAGGATATTTAATAAGGCTTATTTCAGCCTGATTTACTGACTGTTTGCCGTTCTGTTTTCTGATAACAACGATCAATCATCTTGCTTAAAGCTGTCATATTTAGCGGCTTTGATGCATAATCGTTGCATCCCGCCGCAATCGCTTTTTCTTTGTCTCCATACAGGGCATGTGCTGTTTGAGCGATAATAACCACTTTTTTATTGAATTGACGGATCTGCCTGGCTGCTTCGTACCCATTCATTTCAGGCATGCTGATGTCCATAAGAATCAGATCAATATCCGAGTCATTGCGGCAGGCAGCCACTGCTTCTTTGCCCGTGGTCACTTTGTGAAATTCTTCCGTAATATTTTCGATCATCTTTGTCAGTAGCAGGCCCGAAATCTCGTCATCTTCAGCAATCAAAATTTTGATTTTTCTTTTCGGTATTTTCGTCGCATCCCCATTCAGGATGGGAGCATCCTTTTCTTCCGGTTTTTTGACCGGATGAAAAGGGAGGGTGAAGCAGATCGTCGTTCCGTGTTCTGTCGGTTGATTATTTTTTGTCGTTTTTTCGGTACCCCTTGCGATCCAAATTTTTCCTCCAAGCATTTCAACGTAGGCTTTTGAAATGGCTAAGCCTAAGCCGGCCCCTTCGTGGAAGCGGCTCAGCGCGTCGTTTTCCTGTCTGAATCGCTCAAATACAATTTCCTTGTTGTGTTCAGAAATTCCGGAACCGGTATCCGTCACAAAAAACTCCAGATCGTTTTCTTTCTTTTGGTAACCAAACTTAACGGACCCCTCCGCTGTAAACTTGATCGAATTTTTCACCAGGTTGGTCAACACGGCATAGACTTTTTCCCGGTCAATGTTTACGTTTGCTTCATCGTCGCTCAGACCGGTTTTGAAGGAAAGATGCAGTTTCTTTTTTTCAGCTTCCAGCTTGAAAAATCGGTAGATATATTCGAGTTGCTTATTTACATTCGTATCCGAAATTGAAATTTCCACTTGCTCCGATTCTATTTTCGAAATACTTATGATGTCGTTGATGATACTGAGCATTCGAACTCCGCTTTCTTCAACAATGCCGATGTATTTCTGGCGTTTCTTCTCGGATAGCTTGCTCGCTTTAAGCAATTCGGTAAAACCCAGGATGCCATTCATTGGCGTCCTGATTTCGTGGCTCATATTGGCCAGAAAAGCGGATTTCAACCGTTCGCCTTCTTCCGCTCTTTCTTTGGCTTTTACCAATTCGTTTTCGATTCGTTTTTGCTTCGTAATGTCGAGCATGGTGATCAAACATTTCCCCTCGGCATGCCTGATGATACCATCAACACGTACGTATTTAGGCGCACTGTCCGCAACCGTCAGTATTAATTCACAGGTTTCTTTGATCCCACTTTGAAATACGTTTTGAATGAAATCATTAAAAACGCCTCTGGTCTCGGACGAAACAAAGAAGCCAAGCATACTTCGGATCAATTGCGATCGCTCTTTACCTAATAAAAGCGCTGCAGTATAATTCAGTTCAGCAATTTCACCGTCAGCTGTGAGCGTCAGGTAGCCTGATGGGGAGAAATCATACAGCTCGGTGAATTTCTTTTCAGCTTGTTCTGCCGTTTCCTTTGCATGACTGAGTTCCTGGTTTTGCATTTCCAGTTCAATTTGATGCACTTCAAGCTCATAAATGAGCTTTAAATTATTGACGCCGGTAGGTTTCTTCTCCGATTTTTGCCGTTTTTTTTTGTAGTAGATTTTCAGCCCCTCGACGGTATGAGTCCGTGCTGTCCACTTTTTTCTTGATACCCGGCAATGCTGTTTTATCGTTCCCGGTTATTTGAAGATGGTTGACGATTAAGGCGATCAGATCATTCTTTTTTGCTGGTTTAAGAAGGTAGTCATCGCATCCGGCTTCGAGCGCTTTTTTGCGCTCACTGGCCAGTGTTTGGGTGGTTTGTGCAATAATAGTCACTTTTTTATTGAACGTTCTTATTTGTCGGCAAATGTCGAAACAGTTTTTTCCGGGTAGGTTAATGTCCATCAGAATCAAATCCACGGCAGGGTTGCGGCGGCAAATTTCAATGGCTTCAAACCCATTGCTTGTCTTGAAAATCTCGCCAAAGGGCCCTTGCACCGCAAGCGCCATTAGCACTCCAGATAGTTCGTCGTTGCTGGCGATGAGAATTTTATAATTCCTGGGCTGATCCTCGGGTATGCTTTTTCTGCTCATATTCGTTTTTGATTTTGGCGATGGTTTTGCTCCACCTCATTGATTGGTTTTCTCTTGGAGGTCGCTTTCGGCTTTCCTGCGCCTGGAAATATCTCTGACGATGCATTGAATTACCTTATAATCATCTACTAAATAGACATTGCTAATGAACTCGACATTGATTTGGCGTCCATGGTTTGTTTCAAGAGGCAAATCTTCGTAGCGCAAGTATTCCTTTTCCTGTAATTCTCTGAATCGTTCTCTGTTTTCATAAATATCACGAAAGGCTCCAATTTCCCACAAGAATTTCTCCTCCAGATCCTCCTTCGAGTAGCCCAGCAAATCAATTAAAAACAGATTGACATCGACAATCCTTCCGGTTTCAGCATCAAGAATCAAAATTCCATCCTGTGCTGATTCGAAGAGTCGGCGATAATGAACTTCAGATGCCATTAACGCTTCTTTTGAAACGTGTTTGACTTTCTTTCCCGCTTGATCAGGGAGACCGTAATTTGATGATGCGTGCCACATATTTTTTCAGAGTAAAAAATTTGATAACTGTGCAAGTAACAAAGGTCAACCTTATGCCGGTATTTGTTGTTACACTATTCCACCAAAATATTACATGATTTACAGATATTCAGACGCTTACTATTCGAAATGTGTGAATCATGTAAATCAAATATAAAGTTATGTAACTTTTCCAGACTCGGTCAACCCTATCTTTGTCTATATAAAACTGAAACATTAAGAATTAAATTCATTTACTATGAAAAAGTTACGAATAAGTGTAGTTCTCTTGCTAAGTGCGGCTTTCTTGTTTTCAGGCTGCGCATCGCTAAACAAAACTCAAAAAGGTGGAGCTGTTGGGGCTGTTGCTGGTGGCGCAATGGGGGCTATTATAGGTAAGGCATCTGGAAATACGGGGCTTGGAGCAATTATAGGAGCCACTGTTGGAGGTGCGACTGGAGCTGTAATTGGCAATAAAATGGATAAACAGGCCAAGGAAATCGAACAAACCGTACCCGATGCAAAAGTAGAACGCGTAGGCGAAGGGATCGTTGTTGAATTTAGCAGCAATGTTCTGTTTGGATTCGACAGTTCAAATCTTTCGGCTGATGCCAAAACGAACCTGGACAAGCTGGTGAAAGTGTTGAATGTTTATCCCGATACGGATATCGAGGTTCAGGGACATACCGACAACAAAGGTAGCGAAGCCTACAACCGCAGTCTTTCGGAACAACGTGCGGGGCAAGTGTCTTCATACCTGACGAGCAAGGGAATCGATTACGACCGTTTAAGTATCAAAGGATTTGGCGAAACGCTTCCAAAATATGATAACAGCACCGATGATGGCCGTTCACAAAATCGCAGGGTTGAGTTTTTGATTACTGCCAATGAAAAGATGAAGGCGGAAGCGGAAGAAGAAGCAGGAAGTTAGAGGAAGTTTACAGCAAAAAAAGGAACAATTCATTTACGAAAATCACAATTTTAAACAATAAAGATGAAAAACAGACTACTATTAATGGTATTATTTCTTGCGTTTTCAGCAACGTCTGCGATTGCCCAGGAAAGATCGAATGTATCATTTGGAATATTGGGCGGCATAAATTTTCAGAATTTGAACGGAGAATTGCCCAATGGTGACAAACTTGAAAACGACATGCTATTGGGTTACCACGTTGGAGTTAATGCCCAGATTCCGATTGCCCCGGAGTTTTATTTTCAGCCCGGATTGATGTATTCCACAAAAGGTGCCAAAAACACGTATACGGCTTTGGGCAGCGAATTCACCGACGAAATCAAGATCAACTATCTTGAGATGCCGTTGAACCTGGTTTACAAAGCTCCCTTAGGTAGCGGATTTTTTATGCTTGGATTTGGGCCCTATATTGCTTATGGCATTAGCGGCAAACAAGTTTTTGAAGGTAATTCCTTAACGCTTGAGCGAGGTGTCGATTACAATGATTTTGATGCAGGGGCGAACATTTTTGCCGGATATGAAACGGCCGGTGGATTATTTCTACAGTTAGATACCCAGTTTGGGATGCTAAATATTATTCCTGAAGATTCTTCAGGTGAACAATCAACAGCAAAGAATACAGGCTTCGGTCTGTCATTGGGATATCGGTTTTAAGTTTGTTTAGGTTTTTACGTGAAGGTTAGTGTTTGGAAGACCGTTCCTCAAAAGGGGACGGTTTTCCTTTTGAGTTTGTTCGGCTGATCAAATAACTCTTGTTCAAGCAGAACAAATGGATATTCCGGCTCCGTGTTCATAGCTATTCCAATTCGCTAGCTGTCAGCTGCTTCCTTTATCCCAATGTGTGAATCATGTAACATGTTGGTAAAATCATGTAACACAATCTTGGGCTGATAAGCGTAGGTTTGTACCAACTTTTAAGCAAACTTAAAATTGATATGGGAAAGTTTACTCCTATTATTCAAGTCATTCCGAGAGTCCTTCCGAAGGTCCGCGATGTGACGAAGCATTCCATGACCAGGCTTAGCGAAAAGACGCTGGAACAAACGGGGATATTCAGCCGCTTTTTAATGGATGTTGCTGACGTGTCCCTATTTATAGGCCGTCTGGTCCGCGAAATGTTCTCGGGCCATTTCGAATGGCGTGAATTTTTTCAGCAATGCTTTCAAATCGGGTCTAAATCCTTGGCACTTATTTCGATCACGGGAGCCATTATGGGCCTGGTGCTGACCATCCAGTCGCGACCGGTATTGGTCGATTTTGGGGCGGTGTCCATGCTTCCGGGAATGGTTGCCGTTTCGCTGATTAGGGAAATGGGCCCGGTGATTACCGCACTGATTTGTGCCGGTAAGGTGGGCTCGGGAATGGGGGCGGAGCTTGGATCGATGAAAGTGACCGAGCAGATTGAAGCCATGGAAGTTTCGTCGACCAACCCGATGCGTTTTTTAGTGGTCACCCGGGTGTTGGCAGCCACCTTAATGATCCCTTTGCTGGTTTTGTATGCCGACTTGATGGGCATCCTGGGAAGCTGGGCCGGTGCGAATATTAAAGGCGACGTCACGTTTTCCTTATTCTTCTCCCAGGCATTTGCCTCTATCGCGTTTATCGATTTTTTACCTGCCGTCGTGAAAACATTTTTCTTTGGTGCCGTAATCGGATTAGTCGGGACCTACAAAGGATACAACGCAGGGCGTGGAACCGAAAGTGTGGGCAAAGCCGCCAATTCGGCTGTCGTACTGGCTTCGCTCCTGGTGATCGTTACCGATATGATTGCAGTACAAATTACCGATATGTTAATGTCATGAGTACCATTCAAACAGAAAAAATTGCAGATCCCTGGCCAATAATCAACAGAAGCAATGAGCCGGTTATTGAGATCATGAACCTGCAAAAGTCATTCGACATGGAGCCGGTATTGGTTGACGTTTCGATCAATCTTTACAATGGCGAAAACCTGGTCATCCTGGGCAAATCAGGTTCAGGAAAATCGGTGTTGATCAAATGTATTGTTCGCTTGCTAAATCCCGATGGGGGTACAATCCATGTGTTTGGCGAAGAAGTCGGTCAACTGGGCAACGCAGGATTGAGTGAGTTACGGAAGAAAATTGGCTTTCTTTTTCAGAGTGGCGCTTTGTATGATTCCATGACCGTCAGACAAAATCTGGAATTTCCCCTGCGGAGAATAAAAAAGGACCTGACAGAAAATCAAATCTCTGAAAAAGTAATTGAGGCATTGGAAAATGTGGGTTTGGCTGATGCTTTGAATAAAATGCCATCCCAACTTTCAGGCGGAATGCGAAAAAGGATTAGCCTGGCACGCACGGTGGTTGTTGATCCTATGATCATGCTGTATGATGAACCCACAACAGGGCTTGATCCGGTAACATCTGATGAAATAAGCGAGCTGATTAACGATGTTCAGCAAAAATATAAAACGTCGTCCATCATTATTACCCACGATATTGAATGTGCGCGTGCCACTGCCGACCGGATCATCATGCTGAAAGACGGAGAAGTATATACAGAAGGGACGATTGAAGATTTCGAAAAATCAACCGACCCTCTAATCAAATCATTTTTTAAGTAATTAGAAAATAACAGCATTATGGATAATCACTCATCAAATTTTAAAGTTCGTTTAGGCCTTTTTGTCGCCGGCGGACTGGCGCTATTTATACTTGCCATTTTTATCATCGGCAAACAAAAGAACCTGTTCAACCCGGTGTTTAAACTGACCACGACTTTCTATAATGTCAGTGGACTGCAGGTTGGAAACAACATCCGTTTTTCGGGGATTAATGTTGGGACGGTTGATAACATCAGCATCATTAACGATTCAACGGTACAGGTTGGTATGTTGGTGAGGCAGGGAATAAAACAGTTTATTAAGTCGGACTGCATCGTGGCCATCGGTTCCGAAGGCTTGATTGGCGACCGTTTGTTGATTATCACCCAAGGGAGCACGGATTCTCCCTTGGTGAAAAACGACCAGCAACTTGCATCGGTTGAACCAGTTGAAACAGATGCCATCATTTCCAGTTTGCAGGTAACATCAGGACATGTGGAAATTGTTACCAAACAACTTGCCGAGATTGCGATTAAAATAAACAGCGGTCGCGGCACGCTTGGCCGGCTAATACACGACACAATTATTGCAAATAATATTAATCACACCATCGTGAATTTTCAGAATAGCTCGAAAGAAATGGATAAAATGATTATGAAAACCAGAAGCGATGTCTCCGTCATTATGGCGAGTTTCCAGGAAACAGCGAACAATGCTGAAGTCTCAACCCAGCAACTCGAAGATATTATGGTTAAAGTTAATGGAGGACAGGGTACATTGGGCCGCTTAATTAATGATACGGTCACTTCAAATAATATCGACCAGACCATTATAAACCTTAAAAACAGTTCCGAAAGCTTTGACGAAAACATGGAGGCACTCAAGCATAATCTGTTGTTCAGAGGATATTTTAAAAGGAAAGCAAAAAAAGAGGAACTGAAGCGGATTGGGGAGTTGAACCCGGAAACTCCATAAAATGGGATATAGATCCGCATGTTTCCCCTACGATGACTGAAAAGTCATTGAATGGTCATTTGAAAGTCAATAAGTTTCATCGAAACAAAACATGACAACAGAATGACCAGGAAAGACAAAAATTGAACACTGGGAAAGACCAGATTGATAAGTTGTCGAACAACCATAACTATAAAAAATGGCGGTATTCCTATGTGGCTCAGAACTATCTTCATACTTCTCATTGTTCTGCTTGCAACCAGCAGCTCTGCATTTGCCGGGCAAACTCCTGAAAAACAAGATTCGACCCGTTTTTACGAAAATATTGAAGCCTATTCGGAAGTCGGCAACTTCACCCGCTTTATGTACCGGCTATTTTTCGAACCAATTGTGCCCGATCCTGTAAAAAACAAAGGCGAAAAACCAATTTATGCGAGGCAGGAGCAGAAGCCGTACCGAGTTTTTGAAGGAAAAATCATCCGGAACATCACAGTCCAAGCACTCGATCCGTTTGGTACTTCCATTGGCGACACCATCCATGCATCGCTCAATTGGTTCTCGAAAACCGGGAACAAACTACATGTAAAATCTCATTCGATCACGATCAAAAATCTGCTGTTGATCCATCATAATCAAGTTTTTGATTCTCTGCTGATGAAAGAATCAGAACGATTGGTCCGCAGCAGAAATTACATTCGTGATGTTGCCTTTTTTGTTGAATCTGCTTCGCCGGGCTCTGATTCAGTCGACATTTATATTCGCACGTTGGATATTTGGAGCATTATTCCAAGCTTCTCAACCTCAAGTTCGCGCACGACCATTGGGTTTACTGATGATAATGTTATCGGGCTGGGCCACGAATTTCAAAATGAGATTGCCCGAAACTATTCTGAAGCCGATTATTCGTACCACACCCGTTACTCCATTCCGAACATCAAGAACACTTACGTTAGCGCAACCTTGGACTACGCCGTTGACGGCGATCGTTATTTTAACAAAAGCCTGACGATTGAACGCCCGTTTTTTTCGCCTTTTACAAGGTGGGCCGGTGGCGTTCATTTTATGCAACAATTCACCAATGATTCAATCCCCACAGGCGATGCCCTTTACAGGGAAAACCGGTTTAAGTTTAACGCCCAGGATTATTGGGTGGGAGCTGCCATTCAATTAAATAGAGTCAATCCAGCCTATCGCCGGGGGACAAATTTTATTTCGACCATCCGCTTTTTGCGGGTTCGTTATCTTGACAAACCTGGAAAAACAGTTGATCCGCAGGGATTTCATTCAGATGAAAATTTCTTTTTAGGAAGTATTGGCGTGTCTGCTCGAAGGTATGTTCAGGACAAATACATTTTTAAACATGGGATCACGGAAGATGTTCCGGTTGGAAAGGTGTACAACCTAACCGGAGGTTATCAGGAAAAAAATGCGATTGCCCGGTTTTATTTGGGTGGACGATTTTCCTTAGGTGATTATTTTCGGTGGGGTTTTTTGAGTTCCAATATTGAACTGGGTACGTTCATTCGTGCGTCGAATGCCAACCAGGGCGTAATTAAGATGGATGTTAATTATTTTACGGGCTTGATCGAAATTGGGCCGTGGAAATTCCGGCATTTTGTAAAACCCCATCTTACCGTTGGAATAAACCGCTTGTCGTTGGACAGATTGACACTCAATGAGGAATTTGGACTGAGCGGGTTTCGCAGTCGCGATCTGACAGGTGCCAGCCGGCTTTTATTGACGATCCAGACACAGTCGTATGCCCCGTGGGATTTTATTGGATTCACGTTTGGCCCTTTTCTCAACTACTCCATAGGGATGCTTGGCAACGAACGGATGGATTTTAAAAACAGCCCAGTTTATTCGCAGTTGGGTGTGGGTGTCTTAATCAAGAATGAGCATCTGGTTATGAATTCTTTTCAAATCTCCATTTCATTTTATCCGAGAATTCCCGGGGTCGGGCGAAATGTTTTGAAGCCCAACTCATTTTCGACGGGTGATTTTGGCTTTCAGGATTTTGAAATTGGGAAACCAGCACCCGTCTTGTTTCGATAAAACGGCATAGAAAAAAAGCCGGCTCAATTTGAATTGAGTCGGCTTTTCAGTAATAAATGTCTTATATATTTATAAACTACGCAAGTTTAACATTTACGACATTTGATCCTTTGCGGCCATCTTGAAGATCGAATGTTACTTCGTCGTTCAAACCTGATACGTGTACGAAATACTCTTCAGTTGATGCACCGTCTGTGATAAATCAAAAACCTTTGGATTCGTTGAAAAATTTTACTGCTCCTTTGTTCATAATAATTGTAATAAATAATGGCACAACGACACCTATAACATTCTTAACAAAAGATTGTCTGTCAGTTAATCGACATATGTCGCAGACGATGATTGCTTTGAATAGCACGTTTTTTGATTTTCGCTTATTTGCTTGCTACATAATATTTCAACGCCTCGGGCATAAACTGCTTTAATTTTCTCATGCGGGTATCATCAGAGGGGTGAGTACTTAGAAACTCAGGCTGCTTTGCTCCGCCGGCTGCCGACATGCGTTGCCAAAAGGAAATAGCTTCGCGGGGATCGTACCCGGCCATGGCGGCAAATATCAATCCGTATTGATCGGCTTCGGTTTCCTGCTGACGTGACCAGGGCAACATAGCTCCAAGCTGGGTGCCAATGCCGTACGACATCATAAACAGATCACTGGTCTGCTGTGGCTTTTGCGATAGAGCGACTTCCAAAGCGGCTCCTCCCAATTGCTGGACCATTGCCCGGCTCATCCGTTCGCTGCCATGCTTGGCAATAGCGTGAGCAATTTCGTGTCCCATAACGATGGCAAGCGCTGTTTCGTTTTGGGTAACCGGCAGCAGGCCGGTGTAAACAACCACTTTCCCGCCGGGCATACACCAGGCGTTCACGTCGTCACTGGTCACGGTGTTGAATTCCCATTGGTATCCTTCCAGTACTGATCCTTGTCCCCTGCCGTTATAATACTGCGTAACAGCGTTGGCAATACGCGCACCAACACGGTCAACCATTGCCGCACTGCTGTTTTTAGGATTTAAGGTGTTATTCTCTGCCAAAAAAGTCGTGTACTGGTTTGTGGCCATCAGTTGTAGTTCCGATTCCGGAACCAGGCTTAACTGGTTGCGCCCTGTTACCAGATTCATTGCGCATCCTCCTAAAAGGGAGGCGATTAGTAATGCTAATAGCATATTTTTCATGATTCGAAATATTAGGTGATCGCTTATCCTCTTATTTTATCCGAAGGTAAAACCATTGATATGATTAACTCTTACACAACTTCAGAAAAGAGTTACAACATTCACATATTTTCGAGGGGATTGCGTTTAATTTTAAGCTGCTTGTAGTGCGATGGGGTTAGTCCGGTCAATTTTTTAAATTGATTCGACAGGTGGGCTACACTGCTGTAGTGCATGATGTAGGCGATTTCGGTGACATTAAGCTCGTCGTAAACCAACAATTCTTTTACGCGCTCAACTTTGTGGCTGAGCAAAAAATGCTCGATCGTGATCCCTTGGTTTTCTTTGAAAAGGTTGGAAAGGTAGGTGTAATCGTAATTGAGTTTTTCGCTTAGGTAATCCGACAGATTCACCTTGATTTGTTCTTCGGAATAATGCACCAACTCAATGATAATATTTTTTATGCGCTCAATCAGTATTCCCTTCCTGTCTTCGATTATTGCAAGTCCCGATTCTTGCAGACCACTGTTTAGCTGCTCCAGCTCTTCAGGCGCGAGACTTTCCATAATTTCAACTTCCCCCAGCTCTACGAGAATATAATGGAGTCGAAGCTTTTTAAGCTCTGACTTCACAATCATCTTACAGCGATTACTTACCATATTTCTGATGTGAAGTTTCATGCTGCTTGTGCTTTAGGTAAACTAATTTTAGTTGATTCGAAAATCGGGTGTTGTCTAAATGTACTCATTTTAAGGCATTAAACAAGTACGAAAGACCATCGTTCGTTAAATGATCAGGTTTTGAAAGCTGAGATATCGATTGCCGACAACAGACATTGCCGGTCATCGTCGGTAACAATCCCTTCCATGTAAACCTGGCATAATGGTTTACTGTCGTACCCGAGTGTCACTTCGCACGATTCTTTGGCATGGCTGGTAAAAACCTTATTGAAAAAATCGTTGAATATGCCCCGCGAATCTTCGGAGATAAACAGTTTGAAGTTACTGTTAATTAGTTTGAAACGTTTGTCTCCCAACAGATCGGCGCCTGTAAAATTCAGTTCGCAAATACTACCATTGCCGTCGAGTGTGAAATAGCCCATCGGGGCCAGGTCGTACAGCATGGTGTATTTCTTTAGGGCAGTTTCAGCGGTGTCGTATGCCCGACGTAATTCTTCATTCTGCATTTCCAATTCAATCTGGTGCACTTGTAACTCGTGCACAAGCCTGGAAGCGTCAATGTCTTCAAACACGGCTTTTTTTTGCTTCGCCTTCAATTGTTCTTCGGCTTTTTGGCGCAGTGCCCGTGGATCGGTTAAATCTGGCTCTTCGTTCTGCATGGTTCTATTCTTTAGTCGTTATGATCATTCCTGTTGGTTCTTTTTGTTGATTGAGTAATCGCTTGACGGACCATTCAATCGTTGGTTTATTGTCTCCCGCTGCTAAAACTTGCATTTTCAATTTGCCATCTTTTGAGCTGCCGAGTATGTTGGTCAGCTTTTTCTTAATGTGTTCCTGTTCCGGCAACGGAATGAACAGCCGGATGAAATTCTGATCGGTCACTTCGGTTTTTACCTTTCCAAAAAACAGTTCCGCTTTAGGGTTGAACTCGACAATTTTAAACTCAGTTGTAAGTTTAATGATAACATCTGATACGGAATCGAGCAGTAAACGGTTCAGTTTTTCTGCTTCAAGCAAACGAACTTCCATTTGGTTAAGGTCGGAGATATTGATGAAAGTGATGACCAGTCCGTCAATCCGGTCATCGTATGTGCGGTAGGGCATAATGCGAATGGAAAACCACCGTCCGTCTTTTGTCGAAATTTGTTTCTGTATGAAAACAAGTGTGCGTAGAACTTCGCGCGCGTCATCAGCCAGATCAGGGTAATTAAGAACCGAGACCTGATCGGTAAATGGTCGGCCAATGTCGCTTTTTATAAGTTTGAAAATTTTGGTCGTCTGATTGGTGAAGCGGCGTATATTCAGTTCTTTATCCAGAAACAAGGTTGCAATATCGGTACTGTTGAGCAGGTTTTTCATGTCGTTGTTCACCCTTGAATAATCATCAACTTTCGACTGCAATTCAGCGTTCACCGTTTGCAGTTCTTCGTTCAGGCTTTGCATTTCTTCCTTCGAAGTCGTCAGTTCCTCATTGGTTGATTGCAGCTCTTCGTTTGTCGATTGCAATTCTTCATTGGTTGATTTCAGTTCTTCCTGCGACGTCTGCATTTCTTCGAGCGTGCCCTGCATCGACTCGCGCGCGTGTTGCAACTCTCTTTCCAATTCTGATTGTTTGCGACTGGCAATAGCCTTTCGGCCAGCCCTTGCGCTATTGTTGTAAATTTCGTGTACGTCAGTAAATACCACCATCACCATTCCCCGCAATGAATCAGGTTTTTCAATCCATTGAATGGTGACATCCAAGGTTTGTGAACTGCCATTGGTTTCAACCTTGATGTGGTGCAGAATTTCTTTCCCTTTGGATGCTAGAACTTTACGGAAGGCAAGCGGGAATTCGTTGCGTAAACCCTCACGCAGCATCGCAAAAATGTTCAGGTTGGCTTTACCGACTGCGGGTTCGAGGTATTTCCCGGTGTGTCCGCTGATGTAGACAATGTCGCCATTTTCGTTGACCAAAACAGCAGGAGGCGAAAACTGCTGCAACAGCAGCTGCTCTGCAGGAGTTTGAATATTTGAAGGTAGTTTGGTTGGCATTTGGGTTTCAGTTTTGCTCATATTCGCTCGTGAAAATGAGGAAGGAAAATCAACCAGTTCGGGCGTTAAGGTGATATTGGAGCGTTTGTATATTTTCAGTTTTGAATCAACGGTCGTAAAAAGCGGACTTTGTGTTCCAAGCGATTCGGAGCTGCCAAGCAGCATCAGTCCATCCGGATTCAGGCTGTAATAGAATAAACCAAGTAGTTTTTTTTGCAACTCATTATCAAGGTAGATCAGCAGATTGCGACACGTTAGAAAGTCTATTTTGGTAAAAGGCGGGTGCATGATAATGTTATGTTGCGCAAATACAATCATCTCCCGAATTTCAGTCTTGACCAGGTAGCTGTCTTCTGTTTTGACAAAAAACCGGTTCAAGCGTGTTTGAGAAACATCGGTAGCAATATTAGCGGGGAACAGGCCTTTTCGAGCTGTTTCGATAGCGCTTTCATCCAGGTCGGTTGCAAATATTTGCAAGGTAATACCACTATGTTTCTTGGCTTTTTCCAGTACTTCCCTGAAGACGATGGCCAGCGAATAGGCTTCCTCGCCGGTAGAGCATCCGGGAACCCAAGCCCTTAAAATTGATCCGTCTTTGGTGTTGGCAATAATCCCAGGCAAGATGGATTCCTTCAATTTTCTCCAGACATGCGGGTCACGAAAGAAGTTGGTAACGCCGATCAGCAATTCCTTGAAAAGAATATCTATTTCAGCGGGATTCTCCTGCAAAAAGTGAACATAGGAATTGATGCGGTCGATTTTATGGATGCCCATGCGCCTTTCAATGCGCCGATACAGGGTGTTTTTCTTGTAAAGCGAAAAATCGTTTCCGGTCTGGCTGCGCAGCAGGATAATCACTCGATCGAGTGCGCTTTTGTCTTTAACCTCAATTTGTGAATCAGGATTGAGGGTGGGGATGTGCTTGATAAGATCCATCAGCTTTGTGAGCAACTCTTCGGCAGGGGCAACGATATCGATCATCACCGAATCGATCGCATTGCGCGGCATGCTGTCGAATTTGGCCGTAGCAGGTTCTTGCGCCATGACAATTCCATTATTCTCCTTGATGGCATGGAGCCCAATACTTCCATCCGATCCCATTCCCGACAGAATGACACCGACACTTCGGTCGCGTTGGTCGATTGCAAGCGAACGAAAGAAGAAATCGATGGGTAACCGAAGTCCTCGTGCTTCCATTGGTTCAAACAGGTAAAGCACACCTTTTAAAATCGACATGCTTTTGTTTGGAGGGATGACGTAAGCGCAGTTTGGCTTTACCGTGGTTTGGTCTTTTACCTGATGAACCGGTATTTTGGAAACCCGTTGCAGCAATTCGGGCAACATGCCTTTTTGGGTAGGATCCAGATGCTGAATAAAGATATAGGCCATTCCGCTGTTCTCGGGAACCTTAACCAGAAATTGTTCAAAGGCCTCCAGCCCTCCGGCCGAGGCCCCAATACCAACGATTGGAAATAAGTGGGCATCCAAATCTGAGGTTTTCTTCTTGCTTGTTTTTGTTGATTTTTCTTTCACCTGTGTTGCGGTTGTTTACTTTGAAAATTTACATAAATGTACGATAAATTTTTGTACGGTATTAAGATAATTGAATCCGGCAGTGGTTGGATTTTTCGGGCAAATTGCAATTTATAGCAGACCTGAAAAGATCCTTGGAAACCTTCCAGTTTTGTTCAATCGCTAATGGTTTCGCCCCAAACTCCGCCCGGCTTTTGTTCAAACACGTAAAAACACAAAGTTGATTAGGAAAGATGAGACCCCCGAAGTGTCGGGCATCCCTCCAATCGCAAAATCCGATCTCCCTTTCTCTTCCTTCCTGAGGGGTTCATCTATTGGTGACCCACTTGTTTTTGAATTCTTCTTCAAAAATCTCAACGAATCCCAAGTTTTATCGGACGATTCGCAAGCTTCTGCGGACAAGGCTCGGGTTCTGTCAGGTTAGGTACCAACTCTGTCGAATGCGCTACTAACCTTATCTGACGGGTTCTGCAATCGTTTGGCTGTGGGTTGGTAGCTTCATGCCGAAGGATGCTTTCGAATTTTCATTTCCTGTCATGGTTAGCCTGGCCATCAGGTAGCTCACCGTTGATTCAGCTCCCTGATTGAGGTTCACATGCCATTCTTCCAAGCCATCGTAACATCCTCCGGTACATGGATTGTAAATGATTTGATGCAGCCGGTTTTCGCCTAAAAACCAATTGAAGGCAATATCCATTTTCAGACGATAATTCTCATGGTTTGTTACTTTGTAAAATTCACTTAAAGTCATGATGGTGTAGGCCACATCAATGGGCTGTTCACCAAACTGCCCGGCTTTCTGTCCTTTTTTTAGCCACTGTTTGTTCGAAATCACCTCGATACCATTTTCGTTGAAGGTTTGATTCAGCAGAAAATTGAAAGACGACAAGGCGATGTTTTTATAAGCAACATCCTTCGTTAGCAACCAGGCATACAACATGGCTTCGGGTAAGGTACTGTTTCCATAAGTGAGATAGCTTTCAAACCATTCCCATTTTTTGCTCGATTCATGTCTATACATCTGAACCATGCGACGGGCAAATACGTCGATCAGGTCGAGATTGTCCGAGTAATTGACCGCATTCTCATAATAATACAAGCCTTTAATTGTAAACGCCATGGCACGTGTTGAACGCACCATGCGCATGCGTGGCAATGATTTCTCAATCATGGCCCCGGCATCAGTAATCAGTTTCTTGGGTAGCAGGCCGGTTAATGAAGTCAAATAGCCCAGCGCCCAAATGGCCCTGCCATTCGAATCATCTAAATTCACATCTTTGTTCTGGTCGGTAAAACGGAGCTCTTTATCGACATAGTTTAAAAAGTCGCCTTTCGCTTGCTGGCAATACGCGATAAAGCTGAGGTATTTCTTGATCGCCGAAATAATCTTCCTGTCGCCTGTTGTTTCCAGGTACATGCAGGCAGCCACAAGGGCTCTGGCATTATCGTCAAGGGTGTATCCCGAGTTAATATCTGGTTGATTAACTTTTGAAAACTGAATGATCCCAATACGGGTGGTCATCTGCTTCAAATGGCTCAGGTTAATGGCGGGCAAGTTGTAGCGTACGGAAGCATGGTTGCCAGCAATTTTGTCGAACAACAACCGATGTTCAACGGCGGAATTCTCCCAAGCTGTTGAAACAATTTCCTGCAAGGTGTTTAAGCTGATGTTCCTCCGTAGCTTATCATTGTTGAGGAGCCGGACTACCGCAGTGGACAGTTGTTTTGAATTGCCAAAATCAAAAATAATACCAGTGTCTTTGGTCAGCACTTCCTTTGCGTGCGGTATGGGTGTAGAAATGATGGGGCAACCACAGCTCATGGCGTAAACAAAGGTTCCGCTAACGGCCTGGTTGGGATCGTTGGACGTAAACAGGTAGATATCCGTTAGCTGCAAATATTCGAGTAATTCCGGCAAATCCAGATATTGGTTCACAAAACGAACGTGATCCTGAAGATTCAGTTGTTTTACTTTTCCTTCGAGCATTTTCCTGTATTGTTCGCCTTCCGTTTTCGCGATCTCCGGGTGTGTTTTTCCTATAGCCAGAAAGATGGCCCGGGGGCATTTTTTCAGAATTGCCGGCATTGCTTCAATGGTGGTTTCCAAGCTCTTCCCTGAACTTAGCAAGCCAAATGTCGTCAGTACTTTTCGACCTTTCAGTCCGTGCTTCAGTTTTAACGAAGCTTTGTTTAATCGGGGAACCAAGTGGGTGCCATGGGCGATCACTGCTATTTTTTGCCGCGGCACATCATAGTCGGTCTTTAAAATTTCGGCCGAAGTATTGGTCATCACGATGATTGATTCGCATGCCGCTGCGATATGATGTAATTTTAGTTTAAATTGCTCATCAGGATTAGGTAAAACCGTGTGAAAAACAATCACAACAGGCTTCGAAACGGTTTTAAGGAGTTCCAGAAAAGCATCCTCCCGGCCATGAAAGAATCCAAACTCGTGTTGGATCAACACAATTTTAATATTTTGATCCTGGTTTATTTTGAGTGCCATTTTTTCGTAGTCGGCAGCTACGGACGTTTTCAATACAAATTCAACTTCATCCGGGTATTCATAATTCACATCATCGGCTTCCATGGCACAAACTTTAATCGACAGAGAGTCACTGAATTTATTATTCAACGACTTGATCAAGTCCTGCGAATAGGTTGCGATACCGCATTCCCTTGGTGGATATGAAGTCAAAAATAATACTTCAGTCTGCTCCGGTTGAGTCAAGGAATGGGCTTCATACTGTTGGCTATCGATATTCTTTCTCATATGATAAATTGTTAATTATTTGTTCCCAATTTTGATGAATTCACCGGGGTGCAGGAGATTCGGGAATTTGCTTTCGCCTGCTTCTTACATTAATCTTATGGCATTATTTTTTCTTAAAAATCGGGTTCAATTTCAAGAAGGAAGGCATGGTGTCTCCAAATAAAAATCCCCAGGGTTTTAAGGGTTCAATATGGTCGAAAATAAGCTTGACAATAGCAAGCAGCGGGATAGACAAAAACATGCCTGGTATTCCCCACAAGGCGTTTCCGGCAAAGACGACAATGATTGAAAACAGCGCATTGATCTTTACTTTCGAGGAAACGATGATCGGGACAATGTAGTTGTTGTCAATCAGCTGAATAATGTAATACAACACCAACACATAAACCGCGTACATGTCAGAAGTCTCAGTGGCCAGTGCAACAATCATCGGCAAAGCTACAGCTACCAGCCCTCCAACGTATGGAATGACGTTCAGCAATGCACCAATAATGCCCAGCAAAATGGCATATTCAATGCCCAGTGCCAGTAACGCAACCGAATTCATGACCGCAATAATTACCGCTTCAATAATGAGCCCGACAAGATAGCGCTGAACAACCGATTTGGTTTTAGAAATAATGGTACTTACCTGCGCCTGATCGCTTTTACCAAATACCTGGTGAAGAAAATCGACCAACAACGAATGGTAAAATAAGATGATGAAGACATAAACAGGCACCAAAAGCAATACCATGATCGTACTACCAATGGTTACAATTGTATCGCCAATGGCCGCTTTTCCGAGATTGAGCATTTCTTCTTTACCCTGTTCAATGTAGGCATTAACTTCTCCCGGGCTTATGTCGGCATAAACCGATAAGGCCGAGATTGCCTCGTTGATCATGTCGCTAATCCGGTCGACCATGATTGGCCACGACTGACTAAACTTACTGGCTTGCAACATGATGAGCCCCCCGAAAGCGGCAATAACCAGAAAGCTCAGAAATATCGTAATGATGATAGCAATTACGCGCTTGATACCCATCCGTGTAAAAAAGTTGATGACCGGATGGAGTACAATCGCAATAATGACAGCAAAAACCAAAGGCACAATAATACTGCGCCCAATGTAAAGCATGCTAATCAGCACATACAGCCCAATTAAAATGAGCGATGCTTTTGCGTAAAACGGAAGTTGCAGTATTTTATCACGACCTGTCACGGCTACTCTGGATTTGTTCCTTTATTATGCATAACATGATGGAAAGCAGACTGACCGATTGTTTTAATCGTGCCGCCGTGCTGTGCTATAAGATTGGTCACACCAAACTGCAGCACCAGGCCCAAAAGCCTCCTCATCTTATTACCTGATCCGGCAACAATAATCATTTTCGAAAGGTATCCGGAAACCAGCCCGATGGTCGTTCCCAAAATACTATTGCCCAGCGAGGGCGATGAAGTAACTTCGGACAATGCTCCTTTAATCAGGTTAACCGGTTTAAAACTTTCGTAGGTAATCAGCAATTGCGCCCTAAGTTGCTGGCCTTTGGCTGCATGCTCCACCTCCAGGGTGTGAATGGCATTCTTAAGCGCTTCTGTTGTAGTGACCGGGTTCATAGGATTTATTTTAGCACTTGTTTAATCAGCGAATTACCAACCGTCCGTTTTATCCATTTCCGCATAAAAAAATAGACCACAATTGCCATCATCCCCAAAAAGCCGGCTACTACAAAAAAGCCGTAATAGATTTCGCCCAGCATGTGGCTAATCCAGAGGGCTAAGCCAAAATTCAGAAAAATCGCAAAGAGTGAAACAATGACCAGGACAACCCCATTGGACAGCAATGATGACTTCACATGTGACATTTGATCCAGGGCTTTTAGCTTGGCCAATTCAATGCTTGTTTTTCCGTAGTCAGTCGCTCTTTCGATGAGCGATTCTATGGAGTTTATATTTTCTTCCATCATTTTTTGGACAGTATTTATTCAATTTTAAAAAATGGGCCCGCATCCTGAAATCGATAAAATAGAAGTAATCCAGTTTTATTGTTCTCAGTTACGGGCTCAAGTTTTATTGTAGGCGTAATTTTGTCTCTGTTTAAACAGATGCCGCTTCTTTCTTCGCAGGATTCGAATTGTGCATTTTTTGCTCTGCATATTCCGAAACACTTTCCTTGGTCTTTTCAAACCGTTCCGAAAGATCGTCCAGCAATTCGTTGATTTTTTCTTTTACCTCGTCGGTCAAAGCTCCGCTTTGTCTTCCTATCTTTTTGCGGGTAACTTTGCCTTTATGCGGTGCGAATAAAACTCCGGCCAACGCTCCGGCGGCTGCGCCTGCCAACACGCTTAATAATACATTTCCTGATTTCATAATTCCAATTTTTAAATGATAAATATATAATGTCATGGCTACAATCGCTTTGTTGGTATAGATGGCGCAAATGATCAGAAAAGTCTTGAAATGATTTTTAAAGTCTCTTCTTCTGTTGTTCCAAGTCTTAGCTGAAGCCTGGCAATCACTTCATTTTTTTTTCTTCCCGCAAGCACTTGGTCATTTTTTGTTAAGTCTGCAAATTTTTGTTTAAGCTTATTTTTACTCTTTTTCCAGCTGCTGTCAGCATTTATTTCAGTCATATCTTTCAATTCAAATTGCGCTCTATATACCATACAAAGGTGGCCTAACTGGCCTCGGAAAACGTTACACAATTCCGATTAACTATTACATCATTCACACATCATCAGCGGGATTGTGCTTTTTTTTTTAAAGGGTAGCTTGAAAGGAGAGCGTGGGTCAGGTATTTTATTCAAATTGAAGAAATAAGCTTGGGTGGTGAAAGTTTACCTATGAGTTGTATAGTAGTTTTTTTTAATATAGGATAACGCGAATTCTCCACAAAAAGCTGAAGTGATTCATTTTATTATCATTAATAGTTTCAAGAGGAGTTAATGCCCCTCCAATGACAGCTGAATGACCTTTTAATTCTGGTACGACTTACCTGAAGCTTTCAATTCGTCGAGCAATTCCCTTAAATTAACGGTCGCGTACGCTGAGGAATGGTCGGACATGGCGTAAGGTATAATCAGGTCGTTGTTATGAATAACGGAACCACAGGAGTATAACACATTGGGCACATAACCTTCTCTTTCTGATTCATTGGGAGCCATCAAGGGGCTTTTCAATCTGCCAATTTCAATTGCCGGATTCTCCAGATCAAACAAGGATGCTCCCAGTTTATACTCCCTCATTGGTCCAACGGCATGGGTAATTACCAGCCATCCATCTTCTGTTTCAATAGGCGATCCTGCATTGCCCATTTGCACCAAATCCCAGGGATATTTAGGTTGTTGCGTCATTTTTGCTTCACTCCAGAAATTGATCTTGTCAGAGAACGCAATGTAATTGTTTACAGCATCCATGCGGCACAACATGGCATATTTTCCTTTTATCTTCCGCGGAAACAAAGCCATTCCTTTGTTACGGGCGAGCTCGCCGTTGATCGGCAAAATTTTAAAATGATAAAAGTCAGTTGTACTAATCAGCTTAGGTAAAATGGTCACCCCATCATAAGCAGTATAAGTGGCATAGTAAGTTATTTCGCCATTTTCATCGATGAATTTGACAAAGCGGGCATCTTCAATGCCTTTTTGTTCGGTAACCGAAACCGGGAAAATAACCCGTTCAGAAATGGCCGAATCAATGGAAAAGTTGATCTCGTAATGCGATGAGGCCAACCACATGAGTTTGTTCAATACATTAATCTGTGCGTCTGAAGTATCCGGGTCTTTTAATGCCATGGAGACGTTCTTCATTAGGTCGCCATAGGTAAAGTTTTCGCCGAGCTTATCCAGGATGAAATCCGCTGACACAACATTTGCAGACTTTCGCAAAGGCTTCGGGCTGTCAGTAATAATTGGAGGAGTACCATCTTGCTGGTCGGGGGTTTCGTTCGGCTTGTTGAGATTCGCAGGAGGATGATCATTTTCTGCTTTGTTCATTTCAACTAATTTCTCCTGAAAAGTCTTTTTTTCGTAGAAACTCCGTTTTATTACATCGGCCTCAGCCAACATTTTTCCGACTGGTTCAACACGTAGGTCATTGTTTTTGTCAAGCACTCCTGTGCGGAATACGAGGGACGAAATATGGCCTTCGCCAGTCGCCCGAAAACTTAGGATAACCCTTTTTTCGTCGTCTCTCAATCCCGATTGGTCAGGATCTTCGACGACCGATGGATTAAAAAATGCTGCCGATTCAATCGAATATTCCATCGTAAAATAAGAGCCGATCAGTGCTTTCTGAGCAGGGCTCAAATCTTCTTCATTGATTTCAATCCTGTCGAATATGGGGGCCAAACGGGCAAAGTGCGTCTCAAATATTCGTGAAATATTCCGGTGTCTTCTCGAATACCGCCTAAGTAACTGACTCATGGCAATATTGACTTCTGTTTCGGGCATAGCCAGCACCTTCCGGATGATATCAGCCGATCGTTCATCATTTAAAAATAGAAACCGGGCGATTACTCTGGAAGGGTCAGGCGAGAATAATAAATTTTTTCTGAGGACATTTACTTGCATGAACAGGTTTTTTAAAACTGTTCAAATATCAAACAGCTTCGTTGTTTACATTAAACAGCAATTTTATGAAAAATTGTTTTTCATTTTTGTACGACGGATGCCTGATTTAAATCTGAACATTCATCAAGTAATTAAACACTCCAAACGCCTTGAGAAGCCAAATTACCAAGGCAATCACAACGACAATATTGAAGATTTGTTTGATCTTACGATCCATGGGGATGAATGAATTGATGATCCACAAAAGAACACCCACAACAAGGATTACAATTAGAATAGATAATAAAGGCATATGTACTAATTTTTAAAAGTTGGTGAAACAATATCAAATGATGCATGAATGCGTATTGGTCTGTAAATCGTCCACATACGGCATCCAGCAATGGGGTAATTTGGAACTGTTTTGGTTGATGTTTTCTTTTATTTCTTTCTATCAACCGCAACAACAACGATGCCTCCAACAATTAGCACTAAGCCAACAATGGGTGACCACTGGACCGGATGGTTCTTTTCCGCGTTGATCTGAATCGGGCCCAGATCGACGACATTCTCTTTGGTTACATAATTGAATCCGGTATAGACCATCATCATTATTCCGAGCACGATAAGTACAATTCCTAAGTTCTTCATCTTAAAGTACCCTTCGTCCCTGAATCACTCTAAAAATTACAGCAATGAGGGCAATAACCAGCAACACATGTATGATCCCTCCGGTATTATAGCCAACAACTCCGATCAGCCATAAAATGACTAATACAACAGCAACGATATAAAGCAAATTTCCCATAATAATTAATTTTTGGGGGTTATCGAATTTTCATGTAAATGCTTAAAGCAACAGGACAAGTAGGAGTATAACGATTATTATTCCTCCGGCTGAAAGGTAAATTCCACCGTTTCGGCTATCGGCAACCCTAGCTTCGCCATTGGCTTTCATTTCAGATCGGATGGTGCGAACTTCTTTTCGAAGCACCCGCTTTTCTGAAGCAGTAAGTGTTGATACATCCATGGCTTTTATTTCCATTAACCGGTCGATCCGGGCATTGGCTTCGGCTGACACAACGGTCACCTCAGTGGTGGTCTCCGCTGGAACCGTTACGGGTTCTGCATCAGCTCTCAATTCGTCTGGTAAAAATAGAAGCACCAGAAATAATGTCATTAAGGCAAGTGTTACTTTTTTCATTTGGATAAAATTAGTTTGTGAAGGTATTTTCACTATTCAAAGATCAGCACATCCAAGCCCAAAAGCATTACACAATTTTGGAAAAGAATTACATCATTCACACATTGCAGCTTGTTGATACTAACAAAGAAACCCTGAATTACAGAGGTTTTCAATAGATTGAAAAGAAATTGATCACATGCGATCCATATACCAGTTTAATTGCCTTTCGAGTTTTTGGGTTTCCAAAATGGTTGAGATGATTTTTTTCAGCCGCAGGAAGGCAGTTTCGCTTTTAACAACATAGTCAGTTGCCTTGTTGCGCATGCAGTTAATGGCTACATCGATTTTATCCTGAGAAGACAACATGATCACAGGAATTTCTGGGTTGAATGCTTTAATCTCATCCAGTGTGTCAATCCCGTTGATGGCGTCGGGGTCTACCCCGTTCAGATTATAATCTAAAATGATCACGTCCGGGCGGTGTGACAGGCTTTCAATGCAAAGCTCACCGGTAGCAAAAGTTTCGATGTCAAAATTGGCTTGCTCCATGAATTCTATTTCCAACAGTTTCAGGAACACGGCGTCGTCATCGACCAGGAAAAGTTTTATTTTATTTTTGTTCATGATGTGGTGTTTTTTATCCGGTTTAACTCTACTCTTAATTCATTACAGGCTTGCGTGCAAACGGTTTCGAGTTGCCCTACCAGCTCCGATATTTCTCCCATCTGTTGCTGTGTGCTGGCATATTCCTGAACCCTTTTTGCCAGGTTTTCGGATTCGACTCCCATGCCCATGATTGAAAAAGAAGGGATCATTTTATGAGCAGAAGCGTACAGCAGGTTCCAGTCTTTTTCAATCAAGCCTTTTTTCATGTTTGAAATTAAGGATGGTGTTTGTTCCAGATAAGCCGAAATCATTTCCATCATTAGTTTCGGATGCGATTTGGTTCGGCCATTTAAGTATTCTAAATTAATACAGCTGTTTACGATAACTTCATCAATGATTTTTGCTTGCGATTCGCTAAGGTTTTTGGGAGCTGTTTTTTTAACGAATGCAACTATTTTGCTGTACAATAAGCGTTCGTCCACTGGCTTGGCAATGTAGTCATCCATTCCAACGGCTTTACATTTGTCCAGATCAACAGTAGTCACATCGGCCGTTAAGGCGATGATCGGGATTTGCAATTTCATCGTGCTGCGGATGTAATCAGTTGCATCAAACCCATTCATTTCAGGCATCTGCAAATCCATTAAAATAAGGTCGTAGGTTTTAGCCCGAAGCTTTTCAATAGCAATTTTTCCGTTCTCGGCAATATCGAGTTCAAAACCGAAATCATCGAGTAAGGTTCGCATCAGAAGTTGGTTGAGTACGATGTCTTCAACAACCAGAATGTTTATATTTTCAAGTTCGCTGTCCAACTCAATGACCGCTGAATCAAATTCAGCATCTTCAGAGGTTTTCAGGAAATTTAGCGTAAAGCTAAATGTTGAGCCCTGGTTAACCGTGCTTTCTACGGTCACCGTTCCTCCTTGTGATTCAACCAATTGTTTAACGATAGCCAAGCCCAGGCCGGTTCCTCCATAAATGCGTGAAGTTCCGCTTGTCGCCTGCTGAAAGTTCTCAAATATTTTTTCCAATTTTTCTTCGGCTATCCCTATTCCGGTATCGGCAACTGAAAACTGGATGGTTGTTGTTTTCTCATCTTCGCTTCGTAAACTTACGTCAACCGTGATTTTCCCCTTGTTTGTAAATTTAACTGCATTGCCCACCAGGTTTGAAATAATCTGGTGCAGGCGGATCGGGTCGCCAACCAAAATTTCAGGAATATTTTGGTCGTACTCCATGACTAGGTTGAGATTTTTTTCGTGAATTTTTGTTTCAAACAAATGAAGCATGGCCGAAACAGAAGCCGCTATTTTAAAGGGGGTTTGTTCGAAAGTCATTTTTCCGGCATCTACTTTTGCCAGATCCAGAATGTCGTTGATCAACACAATCAATGCATCGCCACTCAGCTTGATTGCTGCCAGGTATTCCTTTTGTTTGGCAGTCATTTCGGTCTTGAGTAATACTTTGGTGAAGCCGATAATCGCATTCATGGGGGTGCGGATTTCATGGCTCATATTCGACAAAAACTGCTGTTTGGCTTTCACCGCGTTTTCGGCAATCCGTGTGGCATCTTCTGCTTTTAATTTGGCATCTTCGGCAATATCAACGGCCAGTTCGGCAAATACAATGGCTTCGGTTAGCTCATTTGCAACCCTTTTTTGCTCGGTCACATCGCGGGCAACAATTACCGCACCCAGCACATTTCCTTGGTCGTCTTTGTAAACCGAACCGTTAAACAAAACATCGGTCAATTTGCCATTGGCATGACGAAGCGTTAATTGCGAATCGGCAACCGATTCTTTTGCAAATACTTCCTGATAAATCTGATGGGCTTTTAGAGGCTCCGTGAAATAATCGAGAAATCCGGTTCCTTTCAGTTCATCTCGAGATACCCCGGTCGTGTTAACCAGGGCCTCGTTCATATCAGTAATTTTTCCCTTGGGGCTGATCACAACCAAGGGCGCGCGACTGGCTTCGATCAAGCTGCTGGCGTATTGTGACTGGTGCGACCTCGTTTGTTCCATTTTTGTTAGTTATTAGCGCCATCGTTATTCAATAAAATTCCGATGTGTTCAATCGGACTGCGTCTTTGACCCTTCAGCTTTTTAAAGTGCGAAGGAGTAAGGCCCGTCATTTTCTTAAATTGATTGGATAAATGGGCCACACTGCTGTAATTCATCTTCCATGCAATCTCTGTAATATTCAGCTCGCCGTAAATAATCAATTCTTTAATTCGCTCAATTTTATGTGCAATAATGAATTGCTCAATGGTCATTCCTTGTATTGCTGAAAATAAGTTAGAGAGATAGGTGTAATCGTGGTTTAATTTTTCACTTAGGAAGTTGGAAAAGTTAGTTTTGATTAAGTGATCTGAGTGATGAACCATTTCGATGATGGTATTTTTAACTTTTTCAATCAAAACAGCTCGTTTACTGTCCATTAGCTCAAATCCCGAATTGAGCAAAGCAATTTTTACCTGCTCGCGCTGTTCTTCGGAGATGTTCTCCATAATTTCAACCTCACCTAAATCGACCATAATGAAATGTAGTCCAAGCCTTTTGAGGTCTTCCTTTACCGCCATTTTGCAGCGGTTGCTTACCATATATTTGATATAGAGTTTCAAATTATTTTTTTGAGAAGTCTGTGTAAAGGTCACAATATATTCAGGATAAGTGTTACATAACTTCCTGAAAAAGTTACACAATTCACACATTAGAGGAGATGATATTGTGTAGGAAGTTTGTGTTTGCCAGAAGTTTTTGTCCATATACCTCTGATCATAGAATCAAGTGTTCTTTGCCGTTTTGGGCAATGAATGGTCACTTTTAAAATTTCCTTGTCCTCAATTTGAAGGAAAATCGATACTTGTTCTCATTTGCATCGTTTCTCATCAATCTCAAATCCCCACTCAATTCAACCCAAAACCCGTCACCCCACACCCCCTGAGCAATTTTCATTTAACAGCATTTGTTTTATTTATTAAGTTTAATCCTTCGTAACCAGGGCCATTGAAAACAAAGAGAACAGAAAATGGATGCACTAATACGCAAAGCCGGGCAGATTTTGTACCTATTGGATTTAAGGATCCGGAAACTGCGTTATTACAGGATTCTTCGAAATCATACATCCATGATCATCTCTATTGGGATTTTCCTGACGGTAATTTTTTTGACGGTATTATGGGAGCTGGGATATCCTGCCGAAAAGGCGGTTATGTATTCCATTGGTTTAAGCGTTGTGTTCTTCATTCTGCTGGTTTTAATAGGGGCATACTACGAAGCAAAACGTTTGCAGGCCAATGAACTCAATTCGTGTTTTCATTTCACCCACTCCAATATGAATGGTATCGTCATTTCAGAATTGGGCTTTTCGGAAACGGCCCGTGAAAACCTGAACCTTGTGCTCAATAACCTTCAGCCCAAAAGTAAAATCGACTTCAAACTGGTTTCCGACAACCGGATTGCGGCGGATTATAAAAAAGTTCTAAGAGTTATTCATTTACTGATTGTTGGCGGGATCAGGGATTTCAAAAAAGAACAAAAGGAATTGCTCTTTAAATTCGTGGAGGACAACTTCACGTTGAATGGATCACCGGTAAACCGAGCCAGTTTTAATTCCCGGTTTTCGGAACTGGTCAACGAAAAGGAACTGGAATTCCAAACTAACCTGGAGCCTTTTCAAAAGACACATCGGAAATAGACGGTATTTCTCCCATAATCGCCCCATAATCAAAAATACTTTTTTGATGATCAGCTAGATGCGAGCCTATATTCGCTGATGACAATTTGTTGCAACTGGCAACATTCGTAATCATCAAAAGTATCAGCCATAGAAAATGAAGCGATTATTTCAAAAGCGGTCCTAAACGAACTCAAACAGATCAAAAGCCTGCTATTCGAAAACAAGACGGTTTTCAATGTTGAAGATTTCTCGCAGTACACCGGGCTTTCGAAAAGCAAAATCTACAAGCTGCCTAGCAAGAAACTCATCCCGACAGGGAGCAATGCCAACATCTGCCAAAAGTTTTTCTATAAGAAAGACATCGATGAATGGCTGATAGGCTTTTCCCGCGAAGACCTGCAAACAGAAGAAGCTTTTGTAAGCATTCGGTAAACCCCGTCTTGTTTCATGTAAAATTAGCATCCTGCTTTCAAAGTTTCTCTTAAATGTTCG
>NZ_JBQYLH010000014.1:0-146628 GCF_052677165.1 Sunxiuqinia sp. sy24 | reverse complement strand
AACTTTTCTTTTCCCATATCATGTAAATTTTAAAACATTCATTTTTGTTTACATGACACAGTTAGTTGAACACTCTCGTTAATTGCTGAATGCTCTTTTCTCCTCCTGGCCAGGAAGAGTAATTTCGCTCAAGGCGAAAGGGAGGTGGTTCTTTGGAAAGCTTGCCAGCGATGCCCGGCAGCAAAATGTTTACGAACAAAAGCTTGCCAGCGGTGCCCGGCAGCAGAATGTTCAGGAACAAAAGCGTGCCAGCGGTGCCCGGCAGCAGAATGTTCTGGAACAAAAGCGTGCCAGCGATAACCGGCAGCAGAATGTTCAGGAACGAAAGCTGCCAGTGGTGCCCGGCAGCAGAATGTTCAGGAACGAAAGCTTGCCAGTGGTGCCCGGCATCAGAATGTTCAGGAACGAAAGCTTGCCAGCGACCAATGGGGAGCTTTCTAATTCAGCAGGTTAGTGCATTTTGAAACTGGGTTGTTTTTCTGAAAGGTGCAGAGGGAAAGGCAGTGGGCAACGGAAGGAAAAACGACTGGGTCCGCCTTGCCTTAATGTTAGCGGTACCTAGGAGCAAGTTGGGGAAAATCTAAAAATCCGATTGATAATATGTTATCCATAAAACAATGATACCTAACTATAATTTCTATATGTAGAGTAATCTATTCCATAACCCCAAAGACATGGAAGATAGATGATCAAATAAACTAGTTATGGTACAATTTGAAATTGGCATGCTCAATTGATTATGATAAAATATTTAGCCGCATTAACAATTAAAATACCTGATTACGAATCCGAAATTATATTTGATGATTTTGTTTTACGTAAACGTTCAATTGAAGAGCTAGGTAAATACTATAGACTTGAAAGTATTGTATATGATGGCTTTGGAGGAATTGCAAAGACAACCTCTTTGAAAGATGATTCTATGCCTATTCACTGGTCACTATACGATTCTGCGGGTCTTGCAAGTGATGACACTTAATGTATCTGAAATACCATCAATATTGGCTTTGTTCAAAAAAATTGAGAAACTAAACAGCTCGAAATTCGACCTAATATGTGAACGGTATGATAATGCGATATCAAATTTATCTACAACCAAGATAGGATATGTAGAGCTTGTAGGAGTATTAGAATCTATTTTGCTTCAAAATAATAAAGACGAATTACGCTTTAGATTTTCACTTTATCTGACAAATATTCTCAATTCCTTAGGCTATAATTTGACATTTAAGGAAGCACAAGAGATTTATGATACAAGATCAAAATTAGTTCATGTTGGAAACAAAAATGATTTTAAAGACGATGACTTTTTCGCACTAATGAATATCACAAGATTGATTATAAAATGGTATATTTCAAATAACTTAAACGACAGCATGGCCAAAGAATTATTATTTGAAAAACTAAAGATTAAATGAAGAAACAACACCTAATCGAGTAAGCGACAGGAATTCCCCCGAACCACTCACAGAACCTTACGTGAACCTATTGATTCATAAGGCTCCTCCCCTCATCTTTGCATTAATGGTGACTAGAGTTAAGCTATGAGATTATGCCGGTGAAAAAGGGTTCGGACCTGTTCAAACAACATGGTCAACTGAGATACAAACTCAAAAGAACAAAGCCCTCGATACCGTTTTGTCAAACGAGGGGCAAGTTGGGGCTGATACACAAAAAATACCGTTCAAATCAATTTAAAAGATGAATGCGATGATTAGAAAACGACTGGATGGACCAATCATATTGCTTACTTCACTGCTGATTCTGTGTTTGGGCGGATGTCACTCTGATAGGAAGCACACAGAAGATAATTTTATCAAAGGGGTCTATGGCAATCCGGGTACATTATTGGAGGCCGGTTATACGTTTGATGAATTGGGACTCAATGCTATATTTGTCAGAAGCAATTCCCTCAAAGATGAATTGTATCATGCAGCACTTGAACAAGGGTGCAAGGTTTTTGTCGAGTTCCCGGTATTGCTCGGAAAGCAATATCTTGACGAGCATCCGCACTGCCGCCCCATAGAAGCCAACGGGGAGCCATCATCGCCTGCCGATTGGTTTATGGGTGTTTGTCCTACCTGCCCCGACTTTAAAGCAGATAGAAGGCAGCATCTTAAAAGTATACTTAGCCGCTTTAAAGTAGATGGTATTTTTCTTGATTATCTGCATTGGCATGCCCAATTCGAAACGTCCGAACCCATTTTACCGGAGACCTGTTTCTGTGAGCGTTGCACAGATTTGTTTTCAAAAACATACCATATAGCTATCCCGAAGGATCGTGTTGCCGGTATTTCCAGTTACATCTTGTCGCACCACGAAAAGCAATGGAGGGACTGGCGCAAAAGCATACTAACTGATTGGATTACCGATTTGAAGCACATCTTAAAAAGTCACCAGCCGGAATCCTTATTGGGCTTATTTTATTGCGCCTGGTACCCCAATGAGTATGATTCTGCCCTTTACCGCATTCTTGGTATCGATATCCATGACTTCGTGAAAGAAGCTGATGTTTTGTCTCCGATGCTGTTTCATCATATGAAGGATCGTCCGGTGCATTGGGTGGGTGAATATACAAGCTGGCTGGATTCGGTGAGTAAGGCCATCCGCCCTGAAAACGAGCCAAAAATCTGGCCCATCGTGCAAGCGCATAATAATCCGGGCGAAGTTAGCCCCGCTGAATTTCGGGAAGCCATGCTACAAGGCAGTGCATTTCCTTCAAGCGGAATTATGATGTTTTCGGACAGAGCTTTACTCGAGGATACACGGAAATTAGATGTGATAAGAGAACAGTATGCCGTAAAACCTCCTGTTGATTCCACGGAGATTACAAAGTAAAAAGTATGGGCTTAGCTTGATGCTAAAACAAAAAGCAAGCCTTATAGCGCCAAAAAGACAGGAAGCAATGTGCTCGTTAAACCGGGAAATTCCATCCATCCATCCATCCATCCATCCATCCACTGATGGCATAATCTAAAGTCAATCAAACAGCTGGATTGGAAGCTCAATAGCCAGATCATTGACTTTTCAAAGCAAGTGTTTCTCAAAGAAGGTGTCCATTTTTAGTTGCGCATAGTCATTCACGCGTTGGACCACATCCATGGCGTGCGGCCAAAGTGGAAAGCGATAGTACTCGCAAGGCACCCCCAGGCGATCAAACTCTTCTTTCAGCAAGTCCGACTGGCTGGGTGGTAACAACTGATCAGAGGTTCCTTGCAAAATGAGGGTTGGCGGATCGTCGGCACTCAGGTAGCGGGCTGGCGATGCCTCCCAGTACAGTTCAGGCTTTTCGTCATAGGCATGCCCGATAAAGCCGGTAACCAAGGGCTGCGTTCGGGCATACTCAATCCGGAAGTCGACAGGCCCATAAATGTCAACCACCGCTTTAATTGGAAATTTAGCCGGCTTATCCCCTTCCCGATGCCAGCCATAGGCAGCCAGCATAGCCAGGTGAGCACCAGCCGATCCGCCAATCAAGGCCACCCGCGAAGTATCATACCCATAGTTTTCCCCATTCTGAAAAACCCAATGCATGGCATCCTGAATATCTTCAACACAGGCCGGATAAATGCTGTCTTTCACCAGGCGGTAAGAAACGGTTGCCGTGGCATAACCTTTCTCGGCAAAGTCGATCAGGTAAGGCAAATAATCGCCTCGTTTTCCGCTTCGCCATCCCCCGCCATGAATAAAGACCAGGAGTGGAGCTTGCTCGCTGAGTTGTTTGGGCAGGTACAAGTCCAGTTGCAAAGAGCGCTCTCCCACCCGCTTGTACTCAATGTTCTTGATTTCGTGAACCGCATCGGGCACCGTGGGCTTTCGTTCAACCAAACTTTCCAGTCCAACTCCTACGGCCAGGTAGTCGAGTCTTTCAAAATGATAACCAACCGGAGCTCTATCGGGATACAGCCAGCCCAACAAACGCGGCGAACTCATCATGAAAACAAACAGCAACACCAGCGTAAGAACCACTTTGAACATCCGTTTTACCCTAAAATTCTTCATGCCAAAAGAGGAGTCGATTAAACACCAATTCGATATACGAATAATGAAAAGCGAGGGTTAACCATTCTTTTGGGTCATTGCTCCCGCGCGATTGCATCGCGTGGCCAAGGCTAGCTGCAAATATCAATCGATGCAATCGTCGGCAGCGAGAGTTTGAACAAACAGGACCATACTCAAAAAGAAGTTGGTTCAATACCTTTTCTTTCCAAAAAGCTTTTAGCTTTAAGAATTGTATTTACTTTGTTCTTAAATCTCCAATAACTTATAGTGTCAGACAAAAGACCGCTAAGTTCTTTTATTGGCGCATTTACTACTTTGTCTATGTAATGCTTAGCTGTTTAGGTAATTCTCCGTCCATTTGTTTATTGTTTTATGTGGCCCATAACATTCGGACACTATGCATTTTTTAAATCTATTCCTAATCATATCCACCCTTCTGCTCAGGATTTGCAAACCTAGCCCATGTAAATTAGGCGATTACTAGTCCAACTTTTCCGCTTCAATATCAGTGGAATTGATCCAGCCTGCGCGAACCTTTTCACCAGCCATAAACCGGTTGTAAAAGTTTCGGGTAGCCGCCTCAGCATAGGGATAATCCTCAAAACGATCGCCTTGTCCAAACATCCGTGGATCGCCTTCTGCCTTGAGTTCTTCCTCCATCTGCTCTGCCAGCTGCGCCTTAATTTCCTGGTAATCCGGCTTTGCGGCAAGGTTGCGCAGGCATTCCAGATCATTGGATAGTTGATACAACTCTTCTGCGGGTCGCTTCCCAAAGTTCATCTCCCAAAACCAGCTATCACCATTGGTTCGCCGGTTGTTCAGCACCCAGCTTTTGGTGGGCGATCCATCACAATTCATATAACCGGTTTCCGGGTTTCCCGAAGGCCAGCGTTCCGGATGATAATTTCTCAGGTAAAGAAACTCTTTGGTCACAAGCCCGCGAATGGGATACCCCTGATCATCAGGCCGTCCCATGTCATGACGCTCTTTTCCAATCACCATAAATTCCCGGACGCATGCATCGGACAAATTCTCAAAAACAGGCAACAAACTCTCTCCTTCCATCGGTTGCATGGTAGGTTCCTTCACGCCGGCAACGTCCAAAAAGGTGGGGGCAAAATCGGTAAAACTCACAAAGTCATCCACCACCCGTCCCGGTTTTTCGATTCCTTTGGGCCACATAATCGCCAGCGGCAGGTGGTTCGAAAGCTCATACTCCATCCCTTTAATCCGTGGAAAGGGCATTCCGTTGTCGGCGGTAACAACCACCAGTGTATTTTCAAGAAGTCCCTGGTCTTCCAGCATTTTCAGCATACGTTCCAGGTGCTGATCAAAATATTCAATCTCAAAAGCATAATCCAGCATATCGTAACGAACCGAGTCATTGTCGGGCCAAAAACCAAATACCTGGTCAATATCTGTTAAGCTTTTGCCTCCCTTCTCTACGCCTGCCCGAAACTCATACGCCCGATGGGGTTCTGTGGATCCATACCAAAAACAGAAGGGCTGCCCCTCTGCCCGCGCCTCCAGGAAAGTTTCAAAATTAGCTGCATAATCAATGTTCGAAATGAACCTGGCCGGCGGTGTTGTTTTCAGCTGATTGAACGCAGGGCCAAGCAGCTCGCGCCTTTTTCCATCAATTTCGCCCGGATTACCCGGTGCCCAGCCTTTGGCCGTATGCCCAACAAAATACCCCTGCTTTTGCAAAGCCTCGGCATAGGTCTCAAATTTTTCCGGAAAGTAAGGCACATGATTCGCAGCGGCTTCCAGTTGCCAGCTGTTTCTCCCGGTAAGAATGCAGGAGCGCGAAGGAGCGCATTTGGCATTGGGCGTATAGGCGCGCGTAAACAGAAGTCCTTCGCGGGCCACGCGGTCAAAGGCCGGTGTTTTAACCCAATCACAACCGTAAGCTCCGGCATGTGGAAAAGACTGGTCATCGGCTATACAAAATAGAATATTGGGAGGCTGCTCTGTGGATTGCTCCGCCTCCTGACAAGACGAAAAACAGGTTCCCAACAGCAGGGTGCAAGAAGCCAAAATCAAAGGTAAGTTTCGTTTCATAAGTTCGTTAGTTTGAGTAATTGATCCTTAAAACTAGGAACATTCTTCAGAAGAAACCCTTTGGAGCATGAAAACAAACAAATTCCATCTCTTTTGTGAGTGGATCGAAAAAGCATCGTTTTTCATCTCGCGTAATCCTGCCACTACACTTTTCCGGCAGGCAATAATCAAGTAGGATTATTCAGCTTTTACCATGGCTTTTTTTACCTTTGAATGCATTTTATAAAGCAAAAACTTATGACACCCTTATTCTGGATCATTATTGGCATCCTGATTTTTGATTTCATTCTGGAACGCTGGTTGGATTACCTCAATACCACACGTTGGAGTACTCAATTGCCCGACGAAGTAAAAGGAATTTACAATGAAGAAAAATACCGGAAGCAACAGGCTTATTCAAGAACCAATCATCGGTTTGGCATGCTAACCAGCTCTTTCAGCTTTGTGTTGCTGATGTTGATGTTCTTTTTCGAAGGCTTTGCCATTGTCAACAACTGGGCGCTGTCGGTTTCCACCAACCCCATTTGGGCAGCCCTCTTATTCTTCGGAATCCTGATGCTAGGCTCCGACCTGCTTACCACTCCTTTCGACTGGTACAACACATTTGTAATTGAAGAAAAATACGGGTTTAACAAAACAACCGTAAAAACCTACCTGCTCGACAAACTGAAAGGATGGCTGCTGGGCGCACTGATTGGAGGCGGCTTGCTGGCGCTCATTGTTTTTATTTACCTGAAAACCGGCGAGTGGTTCTGGGTGTATGTATGGCTGGTGGTGAGTGGTTTTTCGGTTTTTATGGCCATGTTCTACTCTTCGCTTATTGTGCCGCTTTTCAACAAGCAAACGCCCCTGGAGGATGGATCGCTTAAGCAAGCCATTGAAGATTTTGCCCGTAAAGTGGGCTTCAAGCTGGATAACATTTACGTGATTGATGGAAGCAAACGATCGACCAAGGCCAATGCCTATTTTTCCGGATTTGGCCCCAAAAAGCGGATTGTTCTTTACGACACCCTGATCAAAGACATGGAAATACCAGAGTTGGTAGCCGTTCTGGCTCATGAAATTGGGCATTACAAAAAGAAACATATTATCTGGAGCTTGCTGATTGGTCTGCTTCAAACCGGCTTGATGCTGTTCATCTTTTCATTGCTGATTGACAGCCCGGCACTATCGGCGGCCTTAGGGGTAGCCAAACCCAGTTTCCACATCGGGCTCATTGCTTTTGGCATTTTATACTCCCCTCTGTCTTCAGTCATGGGCATTGGGATGAATCATTTATCACGCAAGAATGAATATGAAGCCGATGATTTTGCCGCACAAAACTACGCGGGCGAACCACTGGCTTCAGCCTTGAAAAAACTATCGGTCAAAAACCTGAGCAACCTGCGTCCCCACCCGGCTTATGTTTTTGTCCATTATTCGCACCCGCCACTCTTGCAACGCTTGAAAAACCTGCGCAAAAAGTAAGAATATGAAAGCAGCAGAAACTCAAAATTAGCTTGATTTTGCAATAGCGTGTAACAATATCGCGCAGGATGATCAGAACTTGGAATTTGAAACTTGGAACTAAAAAGAATGAAGGCAGAAATTATTACCATAGGAGACGAAATATTAATTGGTCAAATTATTGACACCAACTCAGCCTGGATGGGCGAACAGCTCAACCTACATGGCATTGAGGTTTTTCAAATTACGTCGGTGCACGACAAACACGACCACATTATGGAAGCACTGGCCAACGCCGAAAAGCATGCCGATCTGGTGCTGATTACCGGCGGGCTGGGCCCCACCAAAGACGACATTACCAAAAAAGTGCTGTGCGACTATTTCGATTCCCGGCTGGTGCTGAATGAATCGGTACTGCAACGGATAACCGAACGCCTGACCAAACGCAATGTGGCCATGAACCAGCTGAACAAGGATCAGGCGCTGGTACCTGACAAATGCACAGTGCTCACCAATTCAACGGGAACAGCTCCAGGAATGTGGTTCGAAAAAAACGACACCATTTTCGTTTCCATGCCCGGCGTACCTTTCGAAATGAAAAGCATCATGAGCGAAGAAGTGCTTCCGCAACTGGCATCCAACGGAAAAGCCAAATCCATTTATCACCAAACAGTATTGGTTTATGGCATCCCCGAGTCCATGCTGGCCGAAAAAATTGAACATTGGGAAGATGCCCTCCCCGATTTCATTAAACTAGCCTACCTGCCCAGCCAGCTGATGATCCGCTTACGGCTTAGTGCCTATGGCAAGCTGATGAATCTGTTGCAGACCGAAGTTCACCACCAAATTGACTTACTACGAGCCATTATTCCTGAAAATATATTTGGATACAATGGCGATACACTGGCTGGTGTCACCGGGAAACTGCTCACCAGGCTCGACGCTACGCTGGCTACTGCCGAAAGCTGTACCGGAGGCAATATTGCCCATTTGTTTACCTCCAACGCTGGCAGTTCGGCCTACCTAAAAGGTGGCATTGTAGCTTATTCCAACGAAGTTAAAACAGCTATTTTAGGGGTTAAGCCAGAAACACTGGACGCGCATGGAGCGGTAAGCCAGGAAGTAGCACTTGAAATGGCTCAAGGAGCGCAGCAAGCACTGCAAACGGACTACGCCATAGCCACAACCGGCATTGCCGGCCCCGATGGCGGAAGCGAAGAAAAACCGGTCGGAACGGTCTGGATTGCAGTTATTAGCAAACATAACATCAAACTGGAACGTTATACTTTTGCACACAACCGCGAACGAAATATTTTGCGGTCGTCGCAAGCAGCTATCAATCTGTTGCGCCAACTTATATTAATGGAACATCCGGAATTGGCCTGATTGTTTCACGTAAAAACGCAAAGCAATTAAGTAAATTTCCGTTCTACTGATTATGAGAATAAAACAAGTGAATAAATCATCAATTTGAACGTTCTAAAATCTACAAGCAAACGCGTGCGTAAATTTAACCGAAAGCGTATGTATTGCTAAAGCTTAGTACGCTTAAAAAACACCATAAAAATGAAAAAAGTTATTCTGACCGTATCGGTGATTTTGGTTCTGCTTCTAGCAGCCATTATCATTGTTCCAATCGCTTTTAAAGGTCCTTTGCTGAAAAAGGTAAAAACAACGATCAACAACCAGGTGAATGCCAAAGTGGAGTTCGAAGACTTCAACCTGAGTCTGTGGCGAAGCTTCCCCAATGTGATGATTGAATTACAAGGCTTAACCGTTGTTGGAACCGGCGATTTTGCCAACGACACGCTGATAAGCATGCAGTCGCTGGCAACCGATATTTCGCTGAGTGATTTATTTAAAGGCGAAGATTTCACCATTCAGAGCCTGCGATTGAAAGAAGCGCAAGTGAACCTGCTAGCCAGCCAAACCGGGCAGGTAAACTGGGACATTGTTAAGCCCAGAGATCAACCGGAAGCCATTGACGAATCGGGCGAGAGCATGGGCATTTCACTTCAAGACATTGAAGTGCGCGATTTAAGCCTGATTTATAAAGACGAAGCTTCAGCCATGGTCGTGGCCCTGATGCACGCCAACCTCGATGCCAGCGGACGCATGGAAGGCACCATCACCCACTTTGATCTGGATGCGGAAGTTGGCGAGTTTAAATTCGAATACGACTCGACAGCATACATCGCCAACACCGTTTTGAAAGTCAAAAGTCAGCTGATGGCCGACTACGATAAAATGAACTTTGAATTTGGGGAATCCACCCTTCATCTGAATAAATTGCCTCTTGACCTGAGCGGAAAGTTTGAAATGCCCTCCGACAGCATGTACTTCGACCTGAAGTTTAAACAGCCTCAAAGCGATTTTGCGACTTTGCTGGCCATGGTGCCGCAAAGCTACCAGAGTTATCTCGAAGACATTAAAACCACCGGAGAAGCCGGTTTTGAAGGAATGGTTAAAGGCTGGTACTACGAAGAAGACATGCCCGAAATTGACCTGCGCTTGTTTGTGAAAAACGCGAGTCTGAACTATGCTGGTTCGCCTGAAAAAATTGAGCAAATTTCGATGGATGGCCAGATCAGCAAGCCACAGGGCGATTTTGACCTGCTAACGGTGAAGATTTCCAAAGCTCATGCGCAAATTCGGGAAAACCCGATTGACGCGCGCCTGACTATCACCACGCCAATGAGCGACCCTCAGTTTGATGCCTATTTCAACGGTAAAATTGATTTCACGCGTTTAGCTGAAATTATTCCGATGGACAGCCTCGAATTGAAAGGCTTCATGGATGGAAACCTGGCCATAAAAGGACGGATGTCAGCCATTGAAAAGGAAGATTATCAGAAAATATCATCTTCCGGAGCCGTTAACTTCAAAGACTTCAGCATTAAAACCCCACAAATCAATCAAACAGTTGAGATTAGTTCGGGCTCTTTAAAGCTCGATAACACAGCCATTACACTGAGTTCGCTGAGCGCAAAAACCGGTCAGAGTGATTTTCAGTTGAAAGGGAAACTGTCAAACTACCTTCCCTACTTCCTGATGGATAAAACCTTGAAGGGCGAGTTTTCCCTAAATTCAAATTATCTTAATTTCAATGAGCTGGCAAACCTGATGGCTGAAGACACCGTCGCAACCGCTTCTTCCGATAGCGTGATTGCTTTTCAGGTTCCTGCTAATTTAGATCTGGCCTTCAATTCCAAAATTAACAGGGCAACCTTCGACCGGATGGATATTCGCAACATTGTTGGGGCCATTGTGGTGAAAGACCGAATGCTGGTGCTGAAGCAACTGAATATGGATATGCTGGAAGGTCAACTAACAGTAGATGGTTCGTACAAAAGTAATGATGCCAACCAACCCTTGTTTGATTTTAACATGAACATTACCAGCATTCAAATTCCGGCCGCTTACCAGTCGTTTGGCTTGATGCAACAGTATATGCCCATTGCAGCACGTAGCCAGGGAGACATCTCGACTCAGGTGAAATTCAAAGGGCAGTTCGATGAAAAACTTGATATCATTACTTCAAGTTTAGACGGGAACGGGCTTTTCAATACCCAGAATTTGCAGATTGTTAATTCCCCAACTTTCGATCAGATTAAGAACTTCATCAAAAAGGAAAAGCTGAAAAACGTCCGCGTGGATGACTTTACCGCTCACTTTAGCCTCAATAAAGGCAACGTGGAGATGAAACCGTTCAAAACAAAAATTGCTGATCAGGATGTGGCCATTTCCGGAAAACTTTCCGTCACTCAAATTCTGGATATGAAGATGGATTTTAAAGTTAACCGGGAAGATATGAGCACCGACATCAACAATGCCTTGGGCTTCCTGCCGGGATCGAAAAACATCTCGCTTATTCCTGTAACGGTTAATATCACGGGCGATTTAACAAATCCCAAAGTGGCCTTAGACTTAAGCCAGGCAAAGAAAGAGATTCAGGAAGAAGTGAAAAAATCAACCAAAGAGGAACTTGACAAGTCGGTGAAAAAAATCGGTGACCAATTGAAAAAATTGTTCAATTAGGAATAAGAATCAAAGAGCTTGTTGGCCGTATATCACTCAGCCGTTTTCTGGTGGTTTGAGCAAATGCGGCCAACAAGCAGTTTTAAGCCAACTAACCAACTATGAAAAACGCCATTTTGATGCTCCCCTTAGCTGCGCTGCTGACTTGCGGGTCACTCCAAAAAGAAGTTAGTAAACCTGAAACGTCCGGCAATCCCATCGACAACGGCTGGTATGCCGATCCCGAAGTTGCGATCTTAAACAATCAGTATTGGATTTTCCCAACTTATTCGGACAAATATGAAGAGCAGGTTTTTCTGGATGCCTTTTCATCAGATGACTTGATTAACTGGACCAAGCACGAGCACGTAATTGACACCACTATCGTAAGCTGGGTGCATAAAGCCATGTGGGCGCCTTCCATTATTGAAAAGGATGGCAAATACTACTTGTTTTTTGCCGGGAATGACATTCAAAATGAATCGGGCCCCTTGTATGATGCCAAGCTGGGGGACAAAAATAAGCAGGGAGGAATTGGTGTTTGTGTCGCCAACCAGCCCGAAGGTCCCTACTCCGACTTGCTGGGCAAACCACTGATTCAGGAGTTTTACAACGGCGCGCAGCCTATCGATCAATATGTTTTTAAAGCCCTGGATGGTAAATACTACCTTGTGTATGGTGGATGGGGTCATTGCAATATTGCACAAATCAGCGATGATTTCACCCGGCTGATTCCTTTTGAAAATGGTGAGATGGTTCGGGAAATTACGCCCGAAGGCTATGTTGAAGGCCCGACTTTCTTCATTCGCAACGGGAAGTATTATTTCATGTGGTCGGAAGGTGGCTGGGGCAATTCAAGCTATAAAGTGGCTTATGCCATTGCCGATAGTCCATTCGGCCCTTTTGAGCGTTTGTCGACTGTTTTGGAGCAAGATCCAGACATTGCCACCGGAGCAGGTCACCATTCGGTTCTAAATATTCCCGACACTGATGATTGGTATATCATTTATCACCGTCGACCAATTCCAAACCAAGACCGGGACCACCGCGTAATTTGTATCGACCGCATGTACTTCAACGAGGATGGTACCATCAAGCCCGTAAAAATGACTTTTAAAGGCGTTCAACAAAGAAAGCTCCTTCCAAACTAGCACAAAAAGTTAACACCGAATTTCAATATGAACTAGCAAGCCCACAGCATGTTGAAATTCTTTTTCACTTTCCGGCTCATTTCTTCTATACAAATCGCTTTTGGTTTGTTCTTCTTTTAACTTGTTTTTGTAGTTTTGCACGGCAATAAAAAACAATCTCATGGACGAAGACCCGGGTCATCAGAAAAATGAATTATTAAGCTCGTTGTAGGAGGGTCTGTTGCCTCCTACGCAAGAATTAAAAGGAGGCAAAATCATGCTTAAAATCTTCAAAAGCTTTGGTGGTTATTTAGAAATCCCTAAAGCTGAGAAAGGCTGTTGGATCAATATTGTTCAGCCATCTCAAGACGAAATCAATCGCATTCAAACCGAATTTAATGTTCCCGCCGACATCATTCAGGATATTCTGGACGTGGATGAACGCCCCAGGTATGAGGTCGATGAAGATTGGTCCTTAATCATTTTGCGTATTCCGGTGGAAAGCCCTTCCAATGGCGTACCATATTACACCGTGCCGCTTGGTATTTTCCGCACAGAAAGCTTAACCATCACCCTGTGTTCAGCCCCCAATGAAGTCCTTCCTATTGACAAGCCGGCACTTTACCGAGGGCAAGGACAATTGGTTCATGATGATTTAAACTTTGTAATCAAGCTGTTTCTACGTTCTGGAAGCACCTACCTGCGCTACCTGAAACAAATTAACCAGCAAACAGCTCTTATTGAAAACGAGCTTGAAAAATCCATCCGAAACAAAGAATTGAATAAACTGCTGAAGATGGAGAAATGCCTGGTGTTTTTCATTACTTCGCTAAAAGCCAATGAAATTGTACTGGCTAAACTTCGCAATACGCTGAAGAAAGATATTACCGAATTGAACGAAGATTTGCTCGAAGACGCTATCATTGAGAACAAGCAGGCACTTGAAATGTCGCAGATTTATTCGGACATCCAAAGCGGCATGATGGACGCTTTTGCCTCGGTTATTTCTAATAACCTGAACGTGGTGATGAAGCAGCTGGCTTCCATTTCAATCATTCTAATGATTCCAACCTTGATTGCCAGCTTATACGGGATGAATGTACCCAACCATCTGGAAGATAACCCCTGGGCCTTCTTCTTCGTTATTTTAATTTCGGCTTTTCTGGCGCTGGTCGGTATTATTATTTTCCGAAAGAAAGATTTATTCTAAACTCAACGGACTGGCATTTCCTATTCCCGACAGTCTCGCATTTTCAGGAGCAAAACGACTAAAGAAGTTTGAGTGTACTCCACTCTTTTTTGATGCCAGGTTCAATTCGTTTGCTTAAGAAAAACCAAAAGACCTCTGAAGGTTGAATTCAGAGGACTTTTGGTTTTTAGTAATGGATTTTAGTCTGTCCGAAAATTCGAAACAAAATCATTACAATGAGCCGCGCAAAATAAGTTTGGGCGGAAGGGTTTCAAATACTTTGTGTTTACTTTCTACAAAATGGGCCGCCTTCTGCCCCATCTCTTCAAAATCGATCGATATAACCGTCATTCCATTACCGACAATCTCTTTCATGGGCGAATCATTGTAGGAAATGAGTCCGACATCCTCTCCCAACTTCAGCCCTTGGCGTTTACAGGATTTAATGATGTACACCAAATCATCCTCTTTAATCACGAGGTAGGCCTGTCCTCGTTCTATGCTCTTATTTTTGATGCGGGGAATGACGGCATGCTTCAGCTGTTTCTCTCCGCAAAAGCGCTGAAAAGTGTCAATTGTAATTTGAGGATGAGGCGTCGATTCCGGAAATACCAAGTTGAACTCCTCATAATTTGAAATCCGGTCCAGGCCTTGCTCCAGACAGTTGTAAAACGCCTGTTCAAAATCCTGAACAATGTATGCCATTTCCTGATTGGCCGGCTTTCCCATATCCAGAATCAGCAATTTATTTGGGTCTATTTTCCGAACAACCTTTTCAATCCGCTCATTCTGAATATTCATCACCACATACATGCTGTATCTTCCCAAACTATTCAAAATAAGCTGTTCGAATACATCCTGATTGTAATGATGAAACAGCAAGTCAACGGTGTAATTTTCAGGCAAAGCCATTCGAAAGCTACTGTAAAGCTGCTCTTTAAACGCACTGAAATCGTCCAGCAGAACCATGACTTTAAACGATTCATGGCTAACGAAATAACCTTTGGTTGGCGTTGACGAAATAACACTGCGCTGCTTCAAGGTGGTGTATGCTTTAAAAACAGTATCCCGGGACAGACCGCTTTCACGGCTGAGCTTATTCACCGATGGCAAAAAGTCACCTTCATTCAAAACGCCACTGCTAATCGCTTCATTAATCGCATGAATTAATTGCTGCAATTTGGTTTGCGATGACGATTTATCCAACTTAAATGTAAATTCCATAGTCGTAAAATTTATCCCCCTGCTTTGCCCTAGCATCAAGCAAGCTTCAAAAACGCTTTAGTTCAAATGCGTTTTCAAGGTCCGATAGCCGTAAATACCAATAACCACAAAGCAAATTAAGGGTAAAATGAAAGAGAAATTAACGGCCGGCAACCAACCAATCGTCCCCTGATCGATAATAAAGCCTTGCAAAGGCGGCATTAAAGCGCCACCAACGATCGCCATCACCAAGCCGGCAGCTCCCAGCGTTGCATCATCACCAAGTCCCTCAAGGGCAATCCCATAAATGGTTGGGAACATCAGCGACATAAAGGCCGAAGTAGCTACGAGTAGATACAATCCGGGCATTCCTTCGATCAGAATAACACCAGCTGTTGTCAGCATTCCTCCAGCGGCAAATAAAGTTAACATTAGACGGGCATTCAAATATTTCATCAAAAAAGTACTGATAAAACGACTCAGGATGAAGATGGCCATGGCTACAATATTGTAGCGTTGCGCTTCAGCTTTGGGTATTCCCAAGTTATCAGCATACTGAATGATAAACGTCCAACACATAATCTGTGCTCCTACATAAAACACCTGAGCAATCACACCTTCGCGATACTTTACATTCTTAATTAAGCGTTTGAAAATGTCTTTCGCATGGATCGTATGGTCAGCTTTTGCCCGTGTTGGCATCTTGGCCATGGCAATAACCACCAGCATAATGATGACAAATAATCCAAGGATAACATATGGATTACGAATGATTTGTAAATCTTGCGTCCGGATAGCTGCTTTTTCAGCGGCTCCCAAAGTTTCAAAAACCAAGTTACCTGCAGCATCCCGTTTATCCGACTCCAGGGCAGACAGAATCAGCTGTGAGGCTACAAACATTCCCAAAATTGACCCCATGGGGTTAAACGACTGCGCCAAATTCAAACGTCTGGTAGCCGTTTCTTCTGGCCCCATTGACAAAATGTATGGATTGGCTGTTGTTTCGAGAAAAGCCAGACCGAAAGTCAAAATGTAAAGAGAAACCAGAAAGAATCCGAAAACCTCGTACTGGGCAGCCGGAAAAAACAGCAGCGCGCCAACGGCATATAATGCCAGTCCAATAATGATTCCGACTTTATAGCTGTATCGCTTAATAATTAATGCAGCAGGAATCGCCATGGTGGCATAGCCCCCGTAAAACGCAAACTGCACCAAGGCTGCTTTGGCATTGGAGATTTCCATCACTGTTTTGAACGCAGCCACCATAGGGTTTGTAATATCATTGGCAAATCCCCACAAGGCAAAAAGACTGGTTATTAAAATAAAAGGCACCAGATATTCCGAAGGAACAACTTTATTTTTTGTTTTCACGTTTAGTTTTGTTTTTAGTTTGTTTAGTTATAAAATTATTGTTTCTGACCTATAGTTTTGATTTAATGGTTTGAATTGAAACACCCAACAATTTCTCAGCAATTGGATTCAAAGCATCTTCATCTCCTTCAAAATGGAAGGTTCGCTGAAAATGCATTTTCACTTCACCCGCTTTTAAAGCAGCTGCCGAAGAAGAAGATTCCAGCTCATAAAACGGTCCCAGTTGATTACCATCGGCTAAAGGGCCATCATTATAGGCATTGATCGCATCGCCCTGGAATGGTTCTTCCTGAACCTCCTCCCACGAAGAATTGACATAATCAGCAGAAGTTGAATCCAGCGAACATACCAGGATGGTTAAGCAATGATTTTGCGCATCGTAACTGCCCAGCACCGGTAAAGCCCGTTGTGGTGAGATTCCAATCTTGCTACGGTGCTTTCCATCCGCCTTCAGATAGACCGCCACATCGTCAACAGTCAAGCGATCTTCAGGAACTTTCCCAAAGTAATCATCAGTAACCACGGGCCCTTCGCCGTCTTTTCGATATGGAACCACCAGGGTAACTTCCGGCGATGGCTGATACATCGAAAGCATCCAAATCGAAGGCATGCCGGTTTCCTTTGTCCAGTCAGCCTCTCCATTATTCTTCAACTGGTTCAGGGATTCATAGGCCACCACACGAACGGATTCATCGAGCTGAACAGGCAAATATTCTTCCAGCTCAATCGGATCAATAATACTAACTCGCCGGGTAACTTCCATGGCAAAATCATTCCCTGAATAATTTGTCAGCTGAAAGTTTTTCCGAAAAGTAGCCGTTTCCGGATTAGCTTCAATCACATCCCAAGGCATCGAATCAATAGCCGACGGGACCCGCCAGTTTTCCATTTTCATGGGTTTGCCCTTTTCAAAATAAAAGGAAAACTGACCTCCTTCGGGTCCAATCCAGAAACGTTCTTCTCCCCCAAAAGGATTGAATTGAGTTGAAAGCTCACTGCTACCGAGCAAGTCATGGTTAATCCATCCAAAGGAATAACCGTCTTCACCCGATGTGGTACTAGTCATCACCCGTCCCTGGAATTCGGGAACCACCACTAAACGTGATGGTCCCGCTACCAGTTCTATTGTTGAATAATGTTGTTGAAGTTGTTTCAGATCATAGCCATACTGGCCTTTATCAAATTTCATAGGTTTCGCTTTTTTGTTGTTATCGTTGCAAGCCAGACTGGCCGCAAGCATTGATACAGCCAAAATGCCAATTATTATTGAAACGAGTCCATGTTTCATCACAAAAGTTAAACAGTATGTTTATCCATAAATTGGCCCATAAGTTTGGCAGGCCATGTAATCAGCGGCCTCTTTATCCATTCCAAATGAAGCCCAGGCACTTGGGCGGAAAATATTTTCCTCCTCCACATTATGCATGCTTACCGGGATTCGTAAAATAGAAGCCAAAGTAATCAAGTCGGATCCAATATGACCGTAAGAAATAGCGCCGTGATTCGCACCCCAGTTAGCCATCACGCTGTACACATCTTTAAATGCATCGCAGTCATTCAAGCGTGGCACAAACCAGGTTGTTGGCCAGGTTGGATTGGTTCGCTTATCCAAGGTTTGATGTACATCATCAGGCAATTCAACGGTCCATCCTTCTGCAATTTGAAGAACAGGCCCTAAACCTTTCACCAGGTTAATACGCGACATGGTTACAGGCATTTGTCCGGAAGTTTTAAATTGTGACGAATAACCACCACCACGGAAATAACCTATATCAGCCGGGCACCAGCTAGTGTTATCCAAACAAGCCTGAGCTTCTTCTGCCGAAATATCCCAAAATGGCTTCATCACCGGATTTCCATCTGCATCTTTTTGCTGTGCCGTTGCATCCAGCGTGGTTGATCCGGAATTGATTAGGTGAATGACCCCATTGCGCGCCAAACCTTTCAGTTCTTTTCCAGTCACTCGCTTAACGGCTTCCGGACTCCAGAATGTCCGCACATCGGAAAAAATTTGAGCTGTATTGGTCAACAAATGACCGAACAACATAGGAACAGCATTTAAACTATCATTTTCGGTCGCAAATACAAACGCTTCGCGAATACCATTCCAGTCGAATGATGAATTTAACATCGCTTCAGTAAAGTCGGCATTTGGATAGAAATCAGTCCATTGACGTTGTCCTTGGAAACCACCAGTAATCGCGTTATGTCCCCGGGATTCTTCGCCGAAGCCCATTTCTGCCAATTTGGGATTACCAATCATCAAATCGCGACAAATCAAGGTCATTTTTACAACTGTTTCCCACTCCCAGTCTTTCTGTTTGCGATCATGCTGTACCGCTTCGGCATTAACATCCTCCCCTTCTTTGCAATTCGCTTTGGTCCAGGCCAAGGCTTTCTCAAACTCGTCCTTGTCGTAGATACCTTCCTTCAATCGGCGTAGAATCTCTACCGACTCCACAAACTCGGTACGCATGCCCAGGTAGTCCTGAAAGAAGTTAGCATCCACCATTGAACCCGCAATCCCCATTGACGTGTAACCAATAGACAGATATGACTTTCCTTTAATTTGAGCTGAAGCCAAAGCGGCCTTCGTAAATCGAAGTATTTTTTCGCGCACATCCTCCGGAATACTTGTATCATCAGAATCCTGTACATCGCGGCCATAAATACCGAAAGCAGGTAAACCTTTCTGCGTATAACCAGCCAGAGCTGCTGCCAGATAAACAGCTCCAGGCCGTTCAGTTCCATTGAAGCCCCAAACGGCCTTGGGAATAAGTGGATCCGAATCCATCACTTCGGAACCATAACACCAGCAAGGAGTAACTGTTAGAGAAACTCCCACGCCTTCGCGACTGAATTTATCGGCACAACGGGCAGCATCGGCTACTCCCCCAATGGTTGTATCGGCAATCACACATTCTACTTTTTCTCCTGAAGGGAAACGCAGGTTTTCTTCAATCAGCTTTGCCGCAGCTTTAGCCATGTTCATAGTTTGAACTTCCAGTGATTCGCGCACTCCGCGCTCACGTCCATCAATAGTAGGGCGAATTCCAACCTTAGGCAAACGTCCGATTAAACGATTTTTCATAGTCTTTTCTTATTTTTTATTAGTCTATTGTATTGTGCTGTACTGTGCTGCTAAAATAATAAGAATTTGACACGAAAAAGATGTTGGAGAACATGTCTCAAATAGTTAATTTTGTAGATATATTAATTCAAGTCTATGCGCATATTTAAACTCGAACTCCATTGGCAAATTTTGATTGCCCTTATCCTTTCGATCTTTTATGGAATCATGTTTCCGACTAAATACTCCTACGATCAGGAGTCCATCAGTTATTTAAGGAAGAAAATCCAGTCGACAGAAGTTATTGCAAAAATTGAATCGCATAAAAATGCGGAGTTTAATACGCTGAAAGGATTTCAAACAGATCTTAAGAGCTTTTTAACAGCCGAAGAGTACAATGACCATCAAACAATTATTCGCAAGGCAAGCTATACCAATCCACAAGTCAACGCGGTTAGTTGGATGGGCGATTTATTTTTGCGATCCTTAAAAATGCTGATCATTCCACTTATTTTAAGCTCTTTAATTTCAGGAATTACCAACATTGGTACGGGTAAAAACCTGGGACGATTAGGCCTAAAAACGATAGGCTATTATGTACTGACTTCGTTATTGGCCATTGTAACCGGCTTATTTTTTGTCAATCTGTTTAAACCCGGCATTGGTGCCGACTTGAACTTCCAGGAGCATGTAGAAGGCTTGGTGGAGAAGCAACGTTCTTTTCGAGATATTCTAATTGAGATTGTTCCTGAAAATATTTTTCAAGCCTTTAATGAAAGCGATATGCTTTCCATTATCTTTTTTGCGGTTCTATTTGGCTTTTTCATTACCAAATTAGATCTCGTTAACCGGGAAGTGCTCAAAAAAGCATTTAATGCCTTATTTGAAGTGATGATGAAAATTACGCTCTTCATCATCAAATTCACCCCGCTTGGGATCTTTGGAATTGTGGCTAAGGTTATTGCCGATCAGGATGATTTAACCAGTTTGATGTCGCGCATGGGAATTTATATGGCTACCGTCATTCTGGCCCTGGGAGTTCATTTCTTTATCAGTATTCCGCTTTTGGTAAAACTTATTGGAAAAGCGAATCCGCTAAAGCACTTCCGAAATATGACCACTCCCCTGCTGACCGCCTTTTCAACATCATCATCGGGAGCCACGCTGCCCTTAACAATCGATGCTGTAGAGTCTAAATCAGGTGTATCCAATAAAATAAGCAGCTTTACCCTGCCTTTGGGAGCTACTATTAATATGGATGGAACAGCCCTTTACGAATGTGTTGCGGCTATTTTTATCGCACAGGCCTATGGGCAACATTTAAGCATTGGGCAGCAGGCCATCATTGTGGCAACGGCCTTACTTGCTTCTATTGGAGCCGCAGCCATTCCAATGGCCGGTTTGGTAATGATAAGTGTTATTCTCGCTGCCGTAGGACTTCCATTGGAAGGGATAGGCTTAGTCCTTGCAGTAGATCGAATTTTGGATATGTTTCGCACAGCAACCAACGTATGGAGCGATAGCTGTGGGGCTGTTTTAATAGCAAAAAGCGAAGGTGAAAAGCTACAGGTTTAGCCTTCCTTATAAAATTCGTTAAGGGAAATAATTTCAGGGGAATGACAAATCGGGCAATTCTCGTCAGCGCTAGCCATATTGAATTTAGCACTACAAGCGTTGCACCGATACCAGTGTTCATCAAACTGAAAGTTTCCTCCACGAATCAACAAATCTTTACCTTCAACCATGGCCTGAGCGACCTTATTACGAGCTGACTCGTATATCCGGGTCAGTGTAGGTCGCGAAACATCCATACATACGGCAGCTTCTTCCTGTGTCAGGTTGTCGTAATCCAACAATTTAATGGACTCGTATTCTTCAAAAAAAAGAACCACTTGTTCTGCTCTGTTCTTTGGTCCAAATACTGAGAATCCCTTCACCGAAGGCGGTGCCAACAGTCGTCGTTGTCTTTTTTTGCGAGGCATCTAGTTCTGATTTACTTTATTCAATAAATAATGATCAGCAATAACCAAGGCTGCCATCGCTTCTACAATGGGGACAGCGCGCGGTAAAACACAGGGATCATGACGACCTTTAGGATTGATCGTTATTTCGTTTTCATCTTTATCGACCGTTTGCTGCTCTTTCAGCAAGGTCGCAATGGGTTTAAAGGCCACATTAAAATAGACATCTTCTCCATTGGAAATTCCTCCCTGAATTCCTCCAGAGTTATTAGTCTTGGTGCGTATTCCTTTTTCTGACTTAACAAACACATCGTTGTGTTCCGAACCACTTAAGCGAGTACCGTCGAAACCAGAACCATATTCAAAGCCCTTTACGGCATTAATGCCCAACATGGCATGCCCCATATCGGCATGCAGCTTATTAAATACAGGTTCTCCCAGTCCAACAGGAACTCCTCGAACAACTCCTTGAATAATTCCACCAACGGTATCGTGACTTTTGCCGGCTAATTCAATCCGGGCAATCATCTTTTCAGCAGTTTCCTGATCTGGGCAACGAACAATGTTACTATCGACCTGGCTTAAGTCAAGCTCTTGATAAGTTTTGTCAAGTTCAACATCACCCACCCGCTGCACAAAAGCATGAACACTGACTCCCACTTGCTTCAGCATCAATTTAGCAATTGAGCCAGCCACTACACGAGCAATCGTTTCGCGGGCTGAAGAACGGCCTCCACCACGATGATCGCGGCTTCCATACTTTTTCTGATAGGTGTAATCGGCATGCGAAGGTCTGAACACATCTTTCAGATTGTTGTAATCATTAGAATGCTGATCTTTATTTCTGATCAAAAAACCGATGGGTGTTCCCTGCGTTTTTCCTTCAAAAATTCCTGATAGGAATTCAACCTGATCTGATTCCTGACGTTGGGTGGTAATTTTCGACTGACCGGGTTTTCTACGATCCAGCTCATGCTGAATAAAGTCCAGGTCTATTTCAACACCAGCGGGGCAACCATCAATGATACCGCCAATTCCAACACCATGGGATTCCCCAAACGAGGTCAACCGAAAAATTTGTCCGAAGCTATTCATGCCTTTTGAAAAAAATATTGCTCCTGACTTATCAGGAGCAATCGTGAAAATTCGTTTTATTTCTTAACAGCCACAACCGCAGCCACCTCCGCTTGTACCTTCTGTAGCACAGCTTTCATCTTCGCAACCACAACCGCCGCTGTCACAACCACAGCCACCTTGCACGGTCGCTGCAATTTCTTCGTCAGTAGCTTCGCGCACCTCCAAAACCTTACCAGTAAAGAATAAATCTTCACCAGCTAGTGGGTGGTTAAAGTCCATTTTTACATTTTCATCTGTAATTTCAAGCACCAAGCCGTTCATGCGTTGCCCATTGGCACTCATCATTGGAACGGTGTTGCCTACTTTTATGATTTCATCGTCAAATTTTCCTTCCACCAAAAACAAGTGTTTAGGAAGATCAACAACCGCATTCTCATCGATCGGCCCGTAAGCTTCTTCGCATGAGAGATTTATATTGAAGTCGTTACCTTGCTCAAGTCCTTCCAAAAGCTCTTCAAACTTAGGCATCATCAAACCAGCACCATAAACAAAGTTTAGTGGTTTCTCAGCCGTTGTCTGTTCAATCAATTCTCCGTTTGCTCCTTCGATTCTTAAATCGTAAGTCAAAGAAACCATTTTGTTTTTAGTAATTGCCATTTTAAACTATTTAGATTCATTTTGAATAATTAGTGCAAAGAAATAAAAAACATTCATATAATGAAAAGTGTCTCCTTGCTCCAACCCGCACATTTAATGATAACATCATAAAATTGGGTTGGTTTAATTCTCCCCCCTCATTAAATTATAAAACTTAATATTCAATATTAACGACATCTGAATAAATCCTTTTAAAGTCGCACTTGCAGAACTTTTGCTCGACTTCTTGGTTGTATCATATTCAATGTAAAAAAAGCAAATATAATTACCATGGAAAGAATCTCTTTACTTCTTGGCATACTTCTCCTGTTTACGTCGACACAACTATCAGCACAAAAAACAGATGCCAATATCTTTGGCGACGTAAAGTCAAAAGGTGAGCATATCCCTTTTGTCAATATCTACATCAAAGGCACCAACTATGGAACGGTAACTGATGAGACCGGTCACTTTCTGCTCGTCAACCTTCCGGTTGGACAGCACACCGTCGTTGCCAAAATGATCGGCTATAAACCAGTTGAAAAGTCCATCAATCTGATTAAAGGGCAAAGCATCGAGCTAAACATCCAACTGGAAAGAGAAAGTCTGGCAGTGGATGAAGTTGTTATTACAGGCACCAGAACCTTCAAGCGAAGAACCGAATCAGCGGTCATTGTCAATGTAATCGACTCTAAAGTTTTTGACTATGTACAGGCAAATACCATCTCTGAAGGCTTGAGTTTTCAACCTGGACTTAGGATGGAGACCGATTGCCAGACTTGCAACTATTCGCAGCTACGGATGAATGGTCTGGGCGGTGCTTATTCCCAAATCCTGATTAACAGCCGCCCCATATTCAGTCCACTGACCGGGCTGTATGGCTTGGAGCAAATTCCCACAGAAATGGTCGAACGCATAGAGGTGGTTCGTGGAGGCGCTTCTGCTCTATATGGCTCCAGTGCCATCGGTGGAACCGTTAATGTCATCACCAAGTTTCCGTCACGAAATGCCTATGATATTTCGATGAACAACGCCGTCATTAACGGGGAGTCCAACGACAATCACATCAATGGAAATGTAACCTTACTAACAACCCAGCGCAATGCCGGAGCCACCATCTACGTGTCGCGAAGAGACCGTCAAGCCTACGATCACAACGATGATGGATACTCAGAGATGCCCGCACTTCGAAATAACTCCTTTGGTTTTAACTCCTATTTTCGTTTAAACCAGAACCAGAAATTAGAGGTTAATTTTGCCAGCTTGCATGAATATCGCAGAGGAGGAAATAAGAATGATGAGCCGGCCTACCTGGCCGATCAATCGGAAGAACGCACTCACGATATTTTAATGGGCGGACTGGATTATTCTTTGGATCTGAACAACAACCGGACTTCGCTCTCTGCCTTTCTGGCCGGACAGTACACCGAGCGGAAGCACTACACCGGCATTCGTCCGGACACGGATGAAGAACTGGCTGCTCATAACGCCCTTCCTCCCTATGGCAACACAGACAACAACACCTTCATCGGCGGACTACAACTAAACCACTCCTTATATGATTTTTTTGGTGGACCTAATATTATTACCACCGGCTTGGAATATAACTATGATGAAGTTGCCGATGAGATTGAGACTTATACCTACCTACTGGATCAAACGTCTAAAAACCTCGGATTTTACTTGCAAAGTGACTGGGCCGTCAATTCGAAGTTAAACCTACTTACTGGTGTTCGGGCCGATCAGCACAATTATGTTGATCAAATCATTCTGAACCCGCGCGTGTCAGCCCTGTACAAGTTTAACCAGGAAACACAGTACCGGATCTCCTGGTCTACAGGTTTCCGGGCACCACAGGCTTTTGATACCGACATGCACATTGCCTTTTCGGGTGGCGGCATTCAGCAAGTTCAATTAGCTGACGAATTGGATGAAGAACGCTCACAAAGCATCAGTACTTCGATTAACTGGGATCGAGCCACGGAATCGCATATCTATGGGTTTACCATCGAAGGTTTTTACACGCAGTTGAAAGATGCTTTCATTCTGGAAGAGCTGGACAGCACGCCTGACGGAAATTCGATTCTGGAAAAGCGAAATGGTGGAAATTCGCAGGTGGTTGGTGGAACTTTTGAAGCACGGGCTAACTTTAATCAAAAGCTGCAATTGGAGGGCGGATTAACCTTACAAAAGAGCCGATATGCCCAAATCGTAGCGTGGTCGGCCGATATCGCAGGAACCAAAGACTACCTGCGGACGCCCGACTCGTACGGTTATTTTACGATTGCCTATACTCCCGATAGTCCTTTTAAAGCAAGCATTTCGGGCATTTATACAGGCACCATGCTTGTTCCCCACTACGGACTGGCTGGTGATGCCGGAACACCCGAAGAAGATGCGCTAATTGAATCAGATACTTTTTGGGAAACTAACCTAAAACTATCGTATGATTTTGAATTACCTCATCTCGATTCGAACCTGCAATTTTTTGCTGGAGTCAACAACATTTTTAATCAATACCAAGACGACTTTGATAAAGGGAAATACCGGGATAGCAACTATGTTTATGGCCCGGCCAAACCACAAACAGTATTCTTCGGAATCAAACTATTTAACTAATTCGGCCGATTCTCATACCCAGGCTTGTATCTGACTATTCTCAGCCACAAAAAGGAAGGCCAGCAAAACAATTGTTTTGCTGGCCTTCCTTTTTGTTAATAAAGTCTGCTAGTTATTATCGAACCAGCTACGCTGTTTGTTTACCTTCAAATCCTTCAACATTGAAGAAGATGCATTGATTGTAAAGCTATAACTTTTACGCTGTCCGAAAGGCACAAAGTTAAAACTCATATTCCAGCAATGGAGTTTTCGGTTTACATTAAACGTTGTAAATGAAAACTCGCCCGCCTGAACATCAAAATTGGTGGTCAGCTGCATATTCCATTCGCGGGTTAAATTCAAGCGTCCACTAAAGTTCAAGCTCTGGTTAATTTGTGCATCGTGATAGGGACTTCTTTTAGAATAACTCAAGCTATAATCAAAGCGAAAATCCCAAGGCATGCTAAAATCGTAATATTCAACACGACCATCAGGGTAAACGACCTCTTCCACATTAGATTCCCCTCCATCCTTTTCCTGGTCTTCCTTTTTCGATTTAAAAGACATTCCAAAAGATAGGTTGGCGTTAGTTAACCGGCCTAGCTTGGCCAGTCCGGAAGCTTCATTCCACATGAACTTGTTGATCTTTTTTCCTTCTAAATCCGTTGAATACGGATCAAGTGTTCCTCCAAAATTGAGGTTAACACCTTTAATCGTTGTCCGTCCATTAATTCGGATGTTACTCAAATTCAGTGAGTCGGCAATCAAATTATAGGAACCACTAAACCCAAGGTTATCAATAATTTTCACCTTCTCAAACTTGTTCTCCGTTGCGGTTGTATCATTTTTGGCCGCTACCTTCGCCTCCAGGTTATTGGTCAACCCAAAGTTAATAGAACCACTCTCGCGCGAACTTGCGGACCCGAAAATACCATTGCTAAATCGGTTGTAGGTAATTACATCACCGTTCTCATCAATATAGCTGTCCCAAAATCCATATTTTGGATCGGTAAAATCCGGATTGTAACTCAAACTAACCGAAGGCGAAATTTTATGACGAATCGCTTTCACGCGCGAGTTTGGATTCTTCATCAAATACATCCCATAAATATTGGTCTGCGAACTCAACGAAAAGGAATAATTGTAATTCCGCTTGAAATGATAGATTGTATCAACCCAAAGCGTTCCTTCCTCTGCCACGTGATCATAGGCATAGTTTTTTTCGAGGTAATTGGTGTACCAACGCTCCGAATAACTTATGCTGGGGCTAACATTGATGTGTTTAAGCAGGTTGAAGTTTGGCAATGAAATAGGAATCGAGTGTTTCCATCCATTACTCCAATCGGTAACCAATGATTTGTTAAGAAGCTCATCCTCCCGCGCAGTAATCGAATTTTTGATGTTACCCGTATAACTGAATCCAATTTTTTCGTACCACTTAGCTGCCCCAACACGCCCCTTCTGCTTAAAGGGATAAATTTTTGACATGGAAAATGTTAACTCCGGAAAACTTAATGAGATGGTTGAATCCCGTGAGTTTTGCGAATGCCTGAAACTGGATGACATATTAAACGGTGAATTTTCCCATTTCTTAGAATAAGAGATACTCGACGACTTTGTCGTTTGCAGGTAGCTTTGCACGTTATACGAGTTTTGCTTGTCGTAGCTAGTTGTTGACAAGTTTACATTCGCTGAAAACGTCTGAAACGGATTCGCTTTGCTGTCCTGCGAGTGAGACCATTGCAACGAAAAGCCAGGAGAGCGGCTAAAATCAGGCAATCCCGGATCGCTGTAGCGGTTCACATTGTATCTAAAATCAAAGCTTCCCGAAAATTTGTACCGCTTTTTATAATTGGTGTGCAAATTACTTCCCCACGATCCTTTCGAATAAATATCACCTTTCACCGTCAAATCAAAATACTGACTGGCGGCCCAGTAATATCCGCCTTCGCGCAAGAAAAAGCCCCGGTTTTGTTCTTCTCCATACGTCGGTATTATAATACCCGAAGAATACGTGGGTGAGTTGGGGAAAAAGCCAAAAGGAATCATCGGAAAATAAATCGGAAAATCTTCCAACACCAGATAGGCCGGGCCGGTTATAATCTTTTTATTCGAAATCACCTTCGCTTTGGTCATTCTCAAATAGAAGTGAGGATGATCAGCATCGCAGGTCGTATACTTCCCTTTTTTCAGAATGAAAGCATTGGCATCAATCTTTTTGGTTCGCTCACTGTGCACGTAACCTTCGCCCTGCTGAGTCTTTACTTCGGTGATAATTCCTTTTTGCGTTTCAAAGTTGTAGCGCAGGGTTTCACTCTCAAACTCTTCCTGCCCGTCTTTAAACACAGGTTCTCCCTGCATCACATCGGCCGAATCCGGAACCCCCTCGGCATAAACTTCTTTGGTTTGCAAATCCAGCTCAATGTAATCAGCTTTCAACTCAATAGCTTGGTAATTGACCACCGCCTCCTTATACAAATACACTTTTTTACCATCCAAGGATATCACGATGGAGTCAGTGGCATTGTAGGTGATTGGTGCTTCCAAAACCGTTGAGGTTACAGAATCAGCAGAACTTGTTGTTTCAGGAACAACCTTATTGGCTATTAATATAGAGTCGGCTTGCAACTCTTTTGAAGGTACAATAGCACGAGTACTGTCAGGGACTTCCTGCGCAAAAGAGGAAAGGCCTAACAAAAGCAGCAAATATGTAAATCGAATTCGTATCAAATCAGGTAAAATGTTAGCCATTGCGGTCACATTGGTCTGCAAAAATATAAATTCAACCCAGACAAATGGGCGAACAAATGCAAAATAATTTTAATATTTCTATTTTTGTCTCTTTCTACAATCATAAATATGGAAATTAGCCAAAGAATATTACTTGTTTTTGCTTTAGTAATCTTATCGTTTCCACTAACAGTTAAGGGTGGTGACGTACCGGACAAACCGTTTACGGTGATCATTGATCCCGGACACGGCGGCAGAGATCCGGGCGCTGTTATTAAACAGATCAAGGAAAAAGATATTGTTTTAAGCATCGGATTGAAGCTTGGAACTTATATTCGGGAAAACTTGCCCGAGGTGCAGGTTATTTACACCCGTAATAAAGATATTTTTGTTCCCTTGCACGAGCGGGCGGCCATTGCCAACAAACATAAGGCTGATCTTTTCATTTCATTGCATGCCAATTATTGTGGTACGCCTTCGATTACCGGAACCGAAACTTTTGTACTGGGACTGCACCGTACCGAGGAAAATCTGGATGTTGCAAAAAAAGAGAATGCCGTTATTCTTATGGAGGAAGACTACTCCACAACCTACCAGGGATTCGATCCGAACTCGCCCGAATCATACATCATGTTCGAGATGGTACAAGATGAACACCTTTACCAAAGCATTAATCTCGCGGCATCCATTCAGGATCAATTCAGAGATCGGGCAGGACGAAAAGACCGCGGTGTTAAACAAGCAGGTTTTTTGGTTCTACGACAAACCAGCATGCCCAGCGTATTGGTTGAGGCGGGTTTTTTAAGCAACAATTACGAAGCGAATTACATGAACAGCGATAAGGGACAAAGCTACCTGGCTTCGGCTGTTTATAGAGCAGTACGAGATTACAAAAAAGTAATTGATAGCAAAAGTGACTATAAACTAGTTGCGACCAACACTCCTGACGAAACTCCCGTGGTTGACCAACAAGCTCAGAAAGTCGCTGCAACTGAAGAAAACGGCATCTATTTTCGTATCCAGCTGGCTGCAAGCAGTAAGAAAATAGCAACCAACTCGTCCAATTTTAAAGGGCTGAAACAGGTTGAACGAATACAAATAAGTCCTGTTTATAAATACTTCTATGGAAAAACAGGAACATGGAAGGAAATACAAGCCATTAAGGATAAAATAAAGCCATTGTTTCCCGATGCATTCATTGTTGCTTTTGAAAAGGATGAAACCATTTCAATAAAAAAAGCCTTGCGAAAAATAAAATAATAGTTCGCCGCTCAATGTTTGTAATCCACCGGAATGCTCACTAATATTGTATAAACAAGCAGAAAACATTTTATGAAACTCACCAAGTATACCAAGTTAGGTCTTTTAATCGTGTTAAGTTTTGCCATCTTCATTTGGGGAATGAACTACCTCAAGGGGATTGATTTTTTCAAACAAAACACCACCTACAACGTCGTCTATGAGCGCGTTGACGGCCTGCTCGAATCCAGCGCAGTAATGATGAACGGCTACCAGGTAGGACAAGTTAAATCCATTGACTTTTCGGATAAAAATGATGGTAGTCTTCTGGTCGCATTTTCGATGGAAGGAGACTTTAAAATCCCGAGAGGATCTGCGGCACGCATCATCTCTTCCGACATTATGGGCACCAAGTCGATAAAACTGCAAATTGTTCCGTCCAATGCCTATTACCAACCCGGAGACACCATTCCTGGAAGTATTGAGGAAGATTTGAAAGAACAGGTCAGCATGCAGGTGCTACCGCTGAAAAATAAAGCGGAACAACTGCTCGGTTCACTCGATTCGGCCATCACCGTTATTACCTATGTATTTAATGCTGAAGCCCGGAAAAACCTGTCTGAGAGCTTTAGCCGGATCAATCAAACGATCCTGAATCTTGAAACAGCCTCCAATGAAATAAGTGAATTGCTGGTTTCCGAAAAGAGCAACCTGAAAGGTATTATTCAAAACATGAATGAACTTTCAGCAAGTCTGAATAATAACAGCGATGATTTCACCAACATTGTCAGCAATTTCTCATCCATCAGCGACAGCCTTGCCGCTGCCGATCTGGCCAACTTAATTGAGCAGCTCAATACGTCAGCAGAGGGCATGAGTAGTATTCTTAGCAAGATAGACACCGGGACAGGTACGGCAGGCAAACTACTCAATGACGAAGCGCTATATAGCAACCTGGCCGATATGAGCCAAAGCCTCGATAACTTATTGAAAGATTTCCGCAACAACCCCAAACGTTATGTACACTTCTCGGCCTTTGATCTTGGTAAAAATGTTTTCGTCTCTCCTCAAAGTGCTAAAGTTGAAAATAGGGACTCAGGCTACAATTTGAAAGTGCATTTAGTTTCAAGCCCAACAAGATTATCACTGCAGAATTCCATTTTTGAGAGTTTTAACCAAATGGAAGAAGTTGAAATATCTGGTGTCTATAGTTATCTTACTGGAAACACATCGGACATAGATGAAATTATGGAAATCCACTCCAAAGCCAAAATTATTTTCCCCGATGCCAGCATTGTGGCATTTAAAAATGGACGGAAAGTAAGACTGGAAAAGGCTTTAAAGAAATTAGGAAATTAGCATCTTTATTTTTTATAAAAAAATTCAAAATCGCAACTTCCTCTAAATACAGCGGTTTCAAAACGCCATGTCTGTAAAATACTGACGGAAAGACTGTTATAGAGCATAAAAAAAGTATTTCCTTTAACTGACTGACTAGTAACTAGGTTATATTGGTTTCATAAAAGTCAAGTCAAAATTGATTTTTTTAATAGTTATTTTTTCACAAAATTTGTTCTCGGGAATTCAAATAGGGAAAAAATTTGTCGAATAAATATTAAATCCTGCTGTTCAAAATGAGTAACAATCATCTTGCTGTATGGAATCGTTGTCTCTCAGTTATAAAAGATAATGTTCCTACAATTAGTTTTAAAACATGGTTTGAGCCAATTGTTCCGGTAAAAATCAACGATCAAGTATTGACCATTCAGGTACCAAGTCCTTTCTTTTATGAATATTTAGAAGAACAGTATATTGATCTGCTGCGTAAAACATTGCGCAAAGAAGTAGGAAACGATGCCAAGCTCGAATATGTTGTAGTAATGGGTAATAACCAAACGAACACACAACCATATACGGTTAAATACCCAACTACAAACAATAGTAAAATTCAAAATAAACCACTCAACATACCATTAAAAACTGAGGGGAAAGCTTCGATCAGGAATCCGTTTATTATTCCTGGTATTCAAAAGCTCCAAGTTGATCCACAATTGAAATCAGACAACACTTTCGAAAACTTTGTTGAAGGTGAATGCAACCGTTTGGCCAGAAGTGCCGGTTATGCCGTAGCACAAAATCCAGGAGGAACTGCATTTAATCCGCTGATGATCTATGGAAACTCAGGATTAGGAAAGACACATTTGGGACATGCCATTGGAATTGAGGTTAAAGAACGTTTCCCTGAGAAAATTGTCTTGTATGTTAATGCCAATAAATTTCAAACGCAATACACGGAAGCTATCCGTAACAATAACCGCAATGACTTTTTGCATTTCTATCAGATGATTGACGTGCTGATTCTGGATGATGTTCACGAATTTGCTGGAAAAGAAAAAACGCAGGAAACTTTCTTCCACATTTTCAACCACCTTCATCAAAGCGGCAAACAATTAATTCTGACTTCGGATAAGCCACCTATTGAATTGAAAGGCATGGAGCAACGCTTGCTTTCACGTTTCAAGTGGGGATTAACAGCAGACCTACAAGTTCCGGATTTCGAAACAAGAATGGAAATTCTGAAACGAAAAACCTACAAAGATGGTATTGAAATCAAAGAAGAAGTACTGGAATACGTAGCTTCTCATATTGGTAACAATGTTCGTGAATTGGAAGGTGCTTTAGTGTCATTATTGGCTCAATCAACCTTAAACCGCAAGGAAGTAACCATTGAACTGGCCAGCGAAATGGTCAATAAATTGGTTAAGAGCTCGAAACGCGAATTATCAATCGACTATATTTCTAAAGTAGTTTGCGATTACTTTAACATGCCGGTTGATACCCTTCAGGCACGAACCCGGAAAAGGGAGATTGTGCAGGCTCGACAGTTGGCGATGTACTTCTCCAAAAGCCTGACTAAATCATCACTGGCATCCATCGGCTCACAAATTGGAAAGAAAGACCACGCCACTGTATTGCACGCATGCAAAACGGTGAATAACCTCAAAGAGACGGATAAAAACTTCAAGTTCTTTGTGGACGAGATAGAAAAGAAATTAAAAATGTAACTGTAACTAGTGCTGGCAGATCAATATGATCTGCCTTTTTTATACCTTTAAAAATGACTGATTCATTTCGAACCATAACCGAAGCAGCTGAAGGCCTGTTTAAAGACAAAGGCAGCAAATTCATTGCCTACGCTTTTCCGGTTGAAACGGAGGATGAAATCAAAGAGCACATTCAAGAACTCAAAAAAGCACACCACTCTGCACGGCACCATTGTTATGCCTGGCGATTGGGGGCTTCCCAAAAGCGTTTCCGGGCCAATGACGACGGAGAACCTTCGTCAACAGCCGGCAAGCCCATTTTAGGACAAATTAGGCGCTTAGAGCTAACCAACGTTCTTGTTGTCGTCGTTCGCTATTTTGGCGGAACATTATTAGGAGTAGGCGGTCTTATCAACGCATACAAAGAAGCGGCAGCAGATGTACTGAATCAGACAACCATTGTTGAGCAACTGGTAGAAACCTATTTCAGGCTTGATTTTGATTATCCGAACATGAATCCGGTAATGCGCATCTTCAAGGAAGAAGGACTGGATCAAAAAGAAAATAAGTTTGAATTACATTGTCAAATAACAACATCTGTAAGACAAAGCGAGGCAGAGCGTATCATGGAGAAATTTCGGCAAATTCACGGCGTCAAGGTCACGCTTGTTGATTAATCCGGATATTGTTGATAAATCGCTAATAAAACACGTATAATATGCAATTGTTGCATGCACAATTTATTTAATTTTGGATTTTGATGAAGCGTTTAAACGTTCTATATGATTTCCCCATAGGTGACCAGGATCACCTGACAAATTTTTTTCCCATAATTAGACGTTTCATCAAAGTCTTGAATAGACATTTTTCAACTCAGCAAATTTATTTGTTACCGGTATATTATCCGGATAGTAAAAACCAACAGTGATTTTTTAATCCTGTTGGTTTTTTTTTGAAATCACTTAATGACACAGATCGAATGAATAAAAAAGATTTAATTTCCATCATGGATTATTCGAAGGAAGATTACCTGAGAATAATGAATCTGGCTGCAGATTTTGAAGCAAATCCCAATCAGAAATTATTGGATGGCAAAGTTGTAGCCTCGCTCTTTTTTGAGCCGTCAACGCGCACTCGTTTGAGTTTCGAAACTGCAATCAACCGCATGGGGGGACGTATTGTCGGGTTCTCTGATGCAGGTTCATCCAGCGTATCTAAAGGGGAAACCCTGCACGATACCATACGGATGGTTTCGCAATATGCTGATCTGATTGTAATGCGCCATCCCATGGAGGGAAGTGCCCGGTATGCCGCCGAAGTTTCTTCGGTTCCGGTAATCAATGCCGGCGATGGGGCCAACCAGCACCCTACCCAAACCCTACTCGACATGTACTCGATTCTTAAGACCCAGCAGACATTCGACAACCTGAATCTTTTCATGGTTGGCGATCTTCGCTATGGACGTACGGTACACTCACTCTTGATGGCCATGTCTCAATTTGAAAACCCGATTTTCAACTTCATTGCACCCGAAGAGCTTTTAATGCCCGAGGAATACAAGATTTACCTGCGCGAAAAAGGTATTCGCTATTTCGAGCACCTGGAATTTACCGATATCATTTCCGAAGCAGACATTGTCTATATGACCCGCGTGCAGAAAGAACGCTTTTCAGATCCGATGGAGTATGAGAAAGTCAAAAATGTCTATATCTTAAGGAATAGCATGCTTCAAAACACGAAGCCCAATATGCGCATTTTGCATCCGCTGCCGCGTGTCAACGAAATTGCCACCGATGTAGACCAAAACGAAAAAGCCTATTATTTTCAGCAAGCACTTAACGGGGTCTATGCCCGCGAAGCCATCATTGCTCACGCCTTAAATTTAAAGTAACTGTCATGAAAGAGCACAAGAAGAAATTAAAACTGAAAGTAAGTGCCATTAGCGAAGGCACGGTGATTGACCATATTCCTTCCGAGAACCTGTTTGATGTAATTTCAATTCTTGAATTGGACAAAACCTCTAACATGATCACCTTTGGGGCAAACCTGGACAGCGATAAGCTGGTCAAGAAAGCAATCATCAAGGTTTCGAATCAATTTTTCGAAAATGATGAGATCAACAAAATTGCTCTTATTGCTCCACACGCAAAGTTGAATATTATACGCGATTACGAAGTGGTGGAGAAAAAGGAAGTTACTATTCCCAATCAGGTTATTGGAATTGTTAAATGCTTCAACCCAAAATGCATCACCAATTCAGAACCAATAACTACGTCATTTTCGGTTATCTCAAAAGAGCCTATTGCGCTGAAATGTAAATATTGTGAAAAGATTACCCACGAAAGCCAGATGGTTATCAAATAGGCAGAGCTTAAAACTGATATAGAAATACGAATTGATTTAAAGGATGTAAAACATGAAAACAGATTTTTCTGCGATTCTGGAAGAGATAAAAGAGCTAGTAGAAAGCAATCCGACAGATCTGCACCTGCAGGTGTGCCAAATATTAAAAAAGAAAGTTTATCATTATGACTGGGTCGGTTTTTACCTGCTAAAAGAAGAGGCTTTAGTATTGGGCGACTATGTTGGTAAACCCACCGATCACACCAAAATTGCGATTGGGAAAGGTGTTTGCGGACAGGTTGCCGAAAAGAAACAAACCATCATTGTTCAAGATGTAAGTCAGGAAGACAACTACATTGCCTGCAGCCTGGATGTTCAATCAGAAATTGTAGTTCCGGTACTTCGCAATGGCGAATTTATTGCCGAATTAGATATTGACAGCCATTCTCCTGCTCCATTCTCAAACGAAGATCAGAAATTTTTAGAACAGGTTTGTACCTTACTTGAAGCTTCTTTTTAAAGAAAAAAGGTTCGTCCGGGATATCCCGGACGAACCAATATTTTTCACCATATAAAAGCCAGCATTAATAGCGATCTCTTCTCGGAGCTCTTTCCGGTCTGGGCCGGGCTTTATTAACTTTTATATTTCTTCCGTTTACTTCTGCTCCATCCAATTCTTCTACAGCTTTTTCGCCTTCGGCTTCTACAGCCATTTCAACAAAGCCAAAACCTTTCGCTCGTCCAGTTTCACGGTCCATAACAATTTTCACGGAGACAACTTCTCCGTATTCAGCAAAAATTCCACCCAGTTCGTCTTCTTTCAGATTGTAGTCCAGGTTACCTACGTAAATGTTCATAATTAAAAAATAAAAATTAGAAATGAATAAAAACATAACTGACGGGGTAAAAATGTGGACCAGAAAATTTAATTATTTGAATGAAATCGTCTCAGAGACCGAACAATTTCAACCCCACCCTAAATACATAAAATAACGTCAACAGTTGGGGATGAATAAGCATTCATTTTGCGGGAAAAGGTTGATTTTTATCTAAAAAATTTCCAATTCTCAACCATACTCTATACAAAAATAAGTATTGTTTCGAATCTGCAAATTTTTTAGATGTTTTTTTTGAGTAAAAATTATGCAAAATTACTGGAAAGTATCTCCCTCCTACTCAATGTATAAAACCAATCCTTTTAAATATTCGCCTTCCGGATGGTAAATATTGATGGGGTGATCAGCTGGTTGATGAAGCTGGTGCAAGATACGTACTTTACGCCCCGAAATGGCCGCTCCGGAAAACACCGCCTCCCGGAATTGATCTTTACTCACCACCTGAGAACAGCTAAAAGTGAACAAGATACCGCCCGGACGAATCTGCTCGAACGCTTTCGCATTAAGTCGTTTGTAGGCTTGCAATGCCTGACGCAAAGCACCTCTGTGTTTGGCAAAAGCCGGCGGATCCAGAATAATCAGATCATAACGGTCTTTCATGTCGCGCATAAAATCAAAAGCATCAGCAACATAAGCTTCATGCCGTGGATCATCCTCGAAATTCAAAGCTACATTTTGCTTAGTCAACTCAATGGCTTTGGCCGATGCATCAACAGAGTGCACTAAATTAGCGCCTCCCTGCATGGCAAAAAACGAAAAGCCTCCACTGTAACAAAACATGTTGAGCACATCGCGGCCTTTCGCAAACTGCTCAACCAGCTTCCGATTTTCACGTTGGTCAATAAAAAAGCCTGTTTTTTGCCCTTCAACCCAATCAACCTGATATGAAAGTCCATATTCCTGAACGATGCACGGTTCTGATTGTCCAAGCAAATACCCATTTTCAGGTTGAATATTGGCTTTAAACGGAAGTGTTTTATCACTCTTATCGTAAACGGAAACCAACTGATCGCCCATGAGTTCTTTAAAGATTTCGGCCAGCTCGTGCCGAACAAGGTACATACCAACTGAATGCGCCTGATAAACAGCCGTTCCGTTGTAAAAATCGACTATTAGCCCGGGCATGCCATCGCCTTCTCCGTGAATCAACCGATAAACATTGGTTCCCGTTTCAGTAAACCCCAAACTACGTCGAAGTACAAGAGCCACAGCAAGCTTATTTTTCCAAAAATCACGGTCAATCGTCGTATCTTCAAACGACAGAATGCGAACAGCAATCGACCCAATTTGAAAATGGCCGATGGCTAAAAATTCATCTTTACTGGAAACCACACGAACCAACTCGCCTTCTTCCAGTTCCTGACTAATATATTTGATTGCTCCGGAAAAAATCCAGGGGTGAAACCGGTTCAGCGATTGTTCTTTCCCGGGTTTTAAGGTAATTACAGGTAAGGTCATGATTGTGCAGTAATTAATGAATTGAAAATTTCGCAGGAAACCCAGGCATCGGTAGCCGCATAGCTAAGCTGTGCCTCGGATAATTGGTCCGCTTCCCAGTTCGACAAGCGTTGTGATTTGGAAATGCGAAATCCCAAAACAATACCGGTAATCTTTTTCAGACTAAAATCCTGAATGCCATAACCTTTTACCTCTTCTTGAAGCTCTATAAATCCTTGGGGAGAAAATCGGTTTATTTTTTGAAGTGCTTTGATATCATCCCGAATAGCCACCCCTACTTTAGCAATTTGCTCATCGGCTAAAATGTCTTTCAGCTCGTTGGGTAAGCCAATCTTACTAATCCGGAAAATAAAGGCTTTCTCGGAGGCTGACAGTTGTAAGAGCGCCACCTGATGAACCTGCCCCCGCTTAAATGAAGGTTTCGTCTCCGTATCAAAACCCAAAACATCTTGATCCCGCAAATAAGCGATGGCCGTTTTCAACTGATCTTCTTTATCAACCAAAACAATCTCCCCGTCAAAGGCATGTAAAGGCAAATCGGCCAGTGCTTCTTTTGTAATACTTTCTATAAACATATCTAATCTCCCTGGTTCTTAAATAATTGATTCAGCCAATCGGGCTTACTACTTGCACCATCGTCATCATCACGATCGTCTCTTTCCGGAGCCATTCTCACCTGATCTTCCAAATCAACATCGCCATAAATAAGCGCATGAATCGCCCGCAAAGAATTCACCAGACGTTGCCCCCAAAAGCTTTTAAAATTATCGATGCAAGTCCACAATGCTTCCTGCATAACCAACTCGTCACTCGTTCGGTAGGACATTAAAAAATCCTTCAAATCCTGATAAATATCAGCTAAACATTCCGAGATACTGGAGCTTAATGGCGCATCGCTAAATTGCATTTCCGCATCAAAAACTTCCTGAAAATCGTCATGTTCTCCCAGCAGATTCATCACTTTTTGTTGTAGAAAGTTGTAATCTACCTCGCTGACAAACTTTTCCAGTCCCATCTCTTCAAAACTTTCAACATCGGGCAAAACCGATGCTTTCAGGTACAATAAAGGCAAAACTTTTTGAACTTTGTTCAGTAAAGTGAGTGTTGTCTGTGTATTGGCAGCCTCCAGAAAGTTACAGTATTCATTGGCTACAGTAACAAACTCGATAACATTCTTTGAGTAAACAATTGGATTTAAATTTTCCCCGGTCATATAGTACAATTAAAGATGCAAAAATAATAAGATTTTCCGTTTCACTCGGTTTTTGAGCCATTAGTCTCCCGATTCTCTTTCCATTCCAGCTTATTATCAATGCGGCGAACAATCTTACCATTATCCATCAACCAACGGATAACCTTTATTTTCAAGTCTTCTTTACCTTTTAGCTTCATAATTAGTTCCTCAAAAGAACATGCTTCCAGCAAGTTATTTTTGATATCTTCAGCTAGCTGATCAAATTCCAGCTTGCTCAAATCCAACTCATTTCGTTCCAGACAAACATCGCATTTTCCACATCGAACCGACTCATCTTCGCCAAAATAGTGCAACAACACCTGGCTGCGGCACTTCAGTTTTTGGGTCGAATAATGAATCATCGCATCAATCCGCTTTTGATAATCGTGCTTGCGGTCAGCATAATGTTCTTTCGAAATCTTCAATCGAGTAATATCAATACGTTCTTTGGGGAAATAAATGTAGGGTGTATTCTTTCGGGGAATGTAATGAATAATTTTATAGGCATTCAGGTGATTCAGAAAACGATAAATCACCTCAAGGGTCAGTTCAGCACGCTTGGCCAGTAACTCCTCATTAATTTGCACATAATCGGAAAACAGACCGGAATACGATCGAAGTAATAACTTAATGAAGCCATCGAAGCTTGAGTTGGCCACCTGAAACTTATACAAATCGTCGCGACCAACGATAAAGGCCACACGCGATGGATTATCACTCTCTTCAGTCAACTCCAGGTAACCTTCACGCTGCAAAATTTTAATACTGCTGTATATGGCTTGAATTTGCATCTTGTATTTTGCAGCAAAATTACCCAAGTTGAAATCCTTGGTTTGATTTATTCCATAGCCAACCGCCATCTGAAAGGTATTGCAAAGCGCCTGATATACATTCTTAATGACCTGAATCTCGGGAAATGACTTCTCCACATTTTTTTTCAAGGCCAAAATATCGGACTTGCCGTAAATCAGCACCGCATAAGCTTTATTGCCGTCCCGCCCGGCCCGTCCCGCCTCTTGGAAATAAGCTTCGGGCGAATCAGCAGGACCATAATGAATTACAAACCGGACGTTGGCTTTATCGATCCCCATACCAAAAGCGTTAGTTGCCACAATCACCCGTGTTTTTTCCGATTTCCAATCGTCCTGTTTGCGCTCACGGTTTAAGCTACTCAGGCCCGCATGGTAATAATCAGCCGAAATTTGATTTCGCCGCAGGTATTCGCTGATTTCTTTGGTCATTTTCCGGCTACGCACATACACAATGCCAGTTCCTTTGGCCCGCTTCACCGATTGCAGCAAATAATTCAGCTTATCTTCCCGCTCGCGGACAATATAAATCAGGTTTTCACGAAAGAAGCTTTTCCTTAGGATATGCTCTTTCTTAAAGTCTAGTTGCTTCTGAATATCTTTTTCAACTTCGCGGGTAGCAGTGGCTGTAAGGGCCAAAACCGGCACATCAGGCAATAATTTCCGAAGTTCCGTAATTTTTCGGTAAGAAGGTCTGAAGTCGAAGCCCCATTGCGAAATACAATGTGCTTCATCAACCGTAATCAGATTGATGTCCATATTGGTCAAGTGCTCCTTAAAACGCTCGGTGTTGATACGCTCAGGCGATAAATACAAAAATTTGTAATCACCCCAACAGGCCTTGTTAAATGCAATTTTTATCTCTTGCTGACTTAATCCCGAATGGATGGCCAAAGCTTTAATGCCCTTTTTATTCAGATTCTCCACCTGATCTTTCATCAAAGAAATCAGTGGCGTAATCACCAGACAAATACCGGGCTTAGCCAACGAATACACCTGAAAAGTAATGGACTTACCACCACCAGTAGGCATCAATCCCAAGGTATCATTTCCTTCAGCAACAGACTGGATAATTTCTTCCTGCAATGGACGAAACACCGAATAGCCCCAATAGCGGGTTAATATGGACTTGAAATCACTCAAACGAACTAATTTTTTGCAATGATTATAAAAACAGATTCAACTTAACAAATTTTAATGAAATTTAATTTTTTTAATGGAGTCTTGCAATGCCTAGCTCCAAGCTTAATCCGGTTATTTTTTGTAGTTTTGGCCTAATATTTCAAACCAAAAAATCGCCACTATGTCGTTTTACGCCGATAAAATAGTCAGCAAGGGCTTAACATTTGATGATGTTTTATTAATCCCCTCATATTCTGATGTATTGCCTCGCGATGTTGATTTGACTTCTTCCTTCTCGCGCTCCATCAAACTAAACACCCCCATTGTGACAGCGGCCATGGATACGGTTACCGAAGCCACTTTGGCTATTGCCATTGCCCGCGAAGGCGGCATTGGAGTGTTGCATAAAAACATGAGCATTGTGGATCAAGCCCAACAGGTGATGACCGTGAAGCGAGCCGAGAACGGCATGATTTACAATCCAATTACTATTGAACGGCACAAGCTAGTCCGGCATGCACTGGAAATCATGAAAAACTATAAAATTGGAGGAATTCCAGTGGTCGATTCCAACAACCTGCTCGTTGGCATTGTTACCAACCGCGACTTGCGCTTTGAGCAAAACATGGATCGCCCGATTGCGGAAGTCATGACTTCTGAGAACTTGGTTTATACAGCCGAGTCAACTGACCTGGCAAAAGCGGCGGAGATTCTTCAGAGATATAAAATTGAAAAATTGCCTGTAGTTGACCAGCACAAAAAGCTGATTGGACTGGTTACCTATAAAGATATTACCAAAGCCAAGGACAAACCGTTGGCATGTAAAGATAAAAAAGGCCGGCTGCGGGTTGCTGCGGGTGTTGGTGTAACCATCGATTCGATGGATCGGATTGATGAATTGGTAAAAGCACAGGCTGATGCCATTGTGATCGACACTGCGCACGGGCATTCGAAAGGGGTGCTGGAGACTTTGCGAAAAGCAAAAGCCAAATACCCCGAAATTGATTTTATAGCCGGAAACATTGCGACTGCTGAAGCGGCCACAGACATGGTGCTTGCGGGCGCCGATGCGGTAAAAGTGGGTATTGGCCCCGGATCGATTTGCACCACCCGCGTGGTTGCCGGAGTGGGTCTCCCGCAGTTATCAGCCATTTACGATGTTGCCAAAAGCCTTAGAAATAGTGATGTCCCAGTCATTGCCGATGGAGGAATCCGTTATTCTGGCGACATTGTTAAAGCCATCGCTGCCGGTGCCAATTCTATTATGGCCGGTTCGCTATTTGCCGGCGTAGAGGAATCACCTGGTGAAACCATCATTTTTCAAGGACGCAAATTTAAATCATACCGCGGCATGGGATCTGTAGAAGCCATGCATGCCGGGTCAAAAGACCGATATTTTCAAGATGTAGAAGATGATATTAAAAAATTGGTTCCTGAAGGCATTACCGCCCGAGTTCCATACAAAGGAACGTTATACGAAGTGCTTTACCAGTTGATTGGTGGATTGAAGGCGGGTATGGGCTATTGTGGTGCTAAAAACATCGAGGAGTTGATGCATGCCAAATTTACCAAAATAACGTCATCAGGCATTCAAGAGAGTCACCCGCACGATGTGTCCGTAACGCGCGAAGCCCCCAATTACAGTAGTCGTTGAGCGGCACCACGCTCTAGTTTTAGCTTGAAAATTTTTATTGACAACCATTGTATGCATAGTTTCATTCTCTTATTTTTTGCAGTCGTAACTACGACTTTTGGCTTTGGTCAGGACAATCCTGAAATCATCGTCACGATCGGCGATCATGCCATCGCCAAAGAGGAGTTTGTCCGGCTGTACGATAAAAACAATAAGCTATTGCTTGATGAGGCGGAGAAAAAATCGCCCAGCGATTACATGGATTTATTGATCAATTTCAAACTGAAAGTTCTGGAGGCTGAACGTTTAGGCTATGACACCCTTCCAGGCTTTGTCAACGAACTAAGCACATACCGGAAAGAACTGGCCAAACCTTACCTCACAGCTGTTCACTATACCGAAGAAATGGTAAAAACAGCTTACGAGCGCATGCAAACAGAGGTCAATGTCAGCCATATCTTATTGTTGGCGAAGGAAGATGCAAGCCCTAAAGACACCCTGGAAACGTATATGCAGCTGCTGAATTTACGCCGGCAATTGGAGGATGGCTCTGATTTTGAAACCCTCGCCCTGAACTATTCCGAAGATCCTTCGGCCAAACAGAACAAAGGTAAGCTGGGCTATTTTAGCGCTTTCCAAATGGTTTACCCATTCGAAGACGCAGCCTATAAAATGAATGTTGGGCAAGTCTCCTACCCCGTGCGCACCAAATTTGGCTATCACCTCATCAAGGTTAATAACAAACGCGCGGCCCGTGGTCAGATCAAAGTGGCTCATATCATGAAAGAGATAGACGAACACACCAGCGAAGAGGCCACCAGCCAGGGGAACCAACAACTTGACAGCTTACTGTTGGAGCTTGAAAATGGGGCTGATTTTGCAGAGAAGGCCAGACTCCATTCGGATGACCAACGCTCGGCATCAAGCGGAGGCACGCTTTCCTGGTTTTCATCTTCGGGGATGATGCCGGAGTTTGCCGAGCCTGCTTTTGCCTTGCAGCAGGATGGTGACCTCTCGCCTGTGATTCGAACTCCCTACGGATGGCATATTATCAAAAGACTAGAACATCGTCCGATTCCGACATTTGATGAAGTGGAGGATTTTCTGGCAGAAAAGATCCGCAATAACCCAGAGATCAGTCAGCATAACGCTGAGCGTTTTATTCAGAATTTAAAAGGTGAATACGATTTCAAACAAGACGAGCAAGTTCTTGATGAATTAATCAAAGAACTGAAAACAGCAATAAAGAGCAACACACTGGAAACATTCCAATTAGCCAATCCCAATCAAGTCTTGTTTCATTTTGCAGACCAACAGGCAACTGCAGGCGATTTACTGGCTTACCTCAGACGAAAAGCTGGGGGGCCGAAATCTGCAGCCATGCCCCAAACTTACAACAGCTTTGTCTTTGAAAGGCTGCGACAATATGAAGATTCTCGGCTTGAAGCGAAATATCCTGAATTCAGATATCTGGTACAGGAATACCACGACGGCATCTTGCTATTTAATATTTCAGAAGATGAAATTTGGAATGCTGCAGTTCAGGATTCTACAGGACTAGTGGCATTTTACGAAAAAAACAAGTCAAAATACCAATGGGACGAGCGCTTTCACGGATGGAGCATCAAATGCGACAATCTGGAAGCAAAAGACTTTATCGATGCTGTTTTTGATGAAGATTCGGAAATTCAAGCTGCAGAACTACGTGACCAAATGAAAGATTACCTTGGAGAAGTGAACGCCGAGGTGGAATTTGGCTTTTTTGAGAAAGGCCAGGATCCTTTGGTTGATTACTTGGTTTGGAACGCCCCCAAGCCTGACAACTTTCTAGATGGTCTGCATTTTGTCAGAGGAAACAGAGTTCCCCCACAGGTCAAAACATTGCAGGAAGCCAAGGGTTTGTATGTCTCCGACTACCAAAACAAGCTGGAGAAAATGTGGCTCAAGGAGCTTCGAAAACGTTATAAAATTAAGGTAAACAAAAAATTACTAAAAGGTATTGAACAGCACCAATGATCAGGACTCGATTACATACAGTATTAATAATATTAATCTTTTCGGCCTGCACCATCGAGCAGGAAAAGGTTCCCTTAGCCCAAGTGGGGACAAAAATGCTTTACCTCGACGAGGTAGAAAAAGTGCTGCCTGAAGATCTTCCACCGGCCGATAGCGCTTTGTGGATGGATGATTTTATTCAGAAATGGGTTCAGCGTGAACTGATGGTTTTAAATGCGGAGGAAAATCTGAGTATTTCGCAAAAAGATGTGAGCCGTGAGTTGGAGGAATACCGTAATTCGCTAATTACCTACCGGTACAAAAAAGCGCTCATGGAACAAAAGATGGATACGCTGATCAGTGATCAAGCTATTGAGGCATATTATGATGCTCACAAAAATGAATTTATCCTAAAAAACGACATCGTCAAAGCTGTCTATTTAAAAACTCCGCTCGAGTTGGCTAATCCGGAAACACTTAAAGAACTTTCCATGGATAATGATCCTCAAAAGTTACTCGAATTAGACGAATATGGCATTCGGTACGCCAAGAACTATGACCGATTTGACGACAAATGGATTGATGCCAGTCGCATCTTAACACAAATTCCTACTGAAATAGACAACCTGGAGCGTTTTTTACGCAGAAACAAGTTTATCGAAAGTGATGATACAGAATATTATTATTTTATTTGTATCCGCGATTTCAGGTTTGAAGGAGAACACGCACCTGTTGACTTTGTCAAGTCATCCATCAAAAATATTCTTTTGAATCAGCGAAAAATTAACTTTCTAAAGAAAATAGAAACTGATGTCTATCAAGAAGGTCTGGAATCGAATAAATTTAAACTTTATACTATTAAAAAATAAACCAATATGTTTAAAAAAGTATTAGCTGGTATTTTGCTCTTCAGTTGCCTTACAACCGTAACGCTGGCTCAAGATAAAACAATCGATCAGATTGTGGCAGTTGTGGGTAACAACACTATCCTGAAATCGGATATTGAAAACATGTATATCCAGCAACAGGCTCAGGGAATCGTCTCAGATGGCGATATGAAGTGTGAAATTCTGGAAGATTTTCTGGTTGAAAAACTTTTATTGGCCGAAGCTGAGCTGGATACAACCATCTTGGTGAGTGACAGCCAGATTAACCAAAGTCTTGATCAGCGGATGCAATATTTCCGTCAGCACCTGGGCTCGGATAAAGCGGTTGAAGATTACTTCAAAAAGCCCATCAATCAGATCAAAGCTGACTTGGAGGAAGTTATTCGCAATCAATCGATGACCAGCCAGATGCAAGGTAAAATTGTGGATAAAGTACAGGTAACCCCCTCAGAAGTTCGCTATCACTTCCGAAATATGAAGAAAGATGAGATTCCGATGGTGGAACCGATGACTGAATTTGCTCAAATCACGCTTTTCCCTCCTATCGAGCTGGAAGAAGAAAACCGTATTAAAGCCCGTTTACGTGAATTTAAAAAGCGGGTTGAAGAAGGCGAGAGCTTTGCCGTTTTGGCGGTAGCTTACTCCGAAGGACCTTCAGCATCAGCAGGAGGTGAATTGGGGTATATGGGTCGCGCAGAGTTGGACCCCACATACGCCACTGCTGCCTTCAACTTAAAAGGCGACCGCATTTCTAATGTGGTGAAAAGTGAGTTTGGCTACCACATCATCCAGCTTATCGACCGTCAAGGTGAAAAAGTCAACACCCGGCATATTATCTTGAAGCCCAAAGCAACAGCCAAGGCCATGGAAGATGCCTACAACCGTCTCGACAGTCTCGCAAACTTCATCCGGAAAGAGGAAATTTCGTTCTCCGATGCAGCTATGCGTTATTCATTCGACAAAAATTCAAGAAACAGCGGAGGGAAAGTGATCAACCCACAAACCATGTCAACCAAGTGGAGACAACAAGAACTACCACCCGACGTGAGTAAAATTTTAACCAAGCTGAAAGTAAACGAAATATCAGAGCCATTCAAAGCCGTTGATGAAAAACAACGTACGGTTTATAAGTTGATTAAGCTGATTAACCGTACAGAACAGCACCGGGCAACGTTGCAGGAAGACTACCAGATGCTGACCGAAATCTATCTTCGCGAGAAACAGGAAGAGGCACTGAATCAGTGGATCTCAGAGCAACAATCAAAAACGTATATTAGCATAGATCCAACCTATGCCAATTGTAATTTCAAGTTTAAAGGCTGGAAAAAATAAATTGACTCCTGGATATGAATTTCAGAAATGACGTTGAAGCAGTTGATGCACTAAAAAGCAGGTTTGATTTACTTCAGGCAGAAATAAAGAAGCGAATTTACGGGCAGGATGAAATCATCAAGCAAGTATTAATTTCGCTTTTTAGCCGAGGTCATTGCTTGCTAATTGGTGTGCCCGGATTAGCGAAGACCCTTTTGGTAAACACCATTGCCGAAGTGTTGGGGCTGAAATACAGTCGTATTCAGTTTACGCCCGATCTCATGCCTTCCGACATCATTGGAACTGAAATTCTGGACAAAGACCGGGAGTTTAAATTCATCCGAGGACCGCTGTTTGCCAACATCATCCTGGCTGACGAAATTAACCGAACGCCGCCGAAAACACAGGCCGCGCTGCTCGAAGCCATGCAGGAACGTGCGGTAACAGCAGCCGGCGAGCGTTTTCAGCTGGATAAGCCATTCTTTGTATTGGCCACTCAAAATCCGATTGAGCAGGAAGGAACCTATCCCCTGCCCGAGGCCCAGCTGGATCGCTTCATGTTTTCGGTCTGGCTCGACTACCCGGACTATGATGATGAGCTTGAAATCGTTCGCAATACAACATCTGATTTTACAACAGAGCTGAGTGAAATTATTTCAGCAGAAGAGATCAAGTATTTTCAGAATTTGATATTAAAAATTCCAATTAATGATCACGTTTTGAAATATGCGGTTTCCCTTTCGGCTAAAACACGCCCCGGCACCAATTTGGCAGCGCCTATAACCAACAAATACCTGAAATGGGGTGCTGGCCCAAGGGCATCACAATACCTGGTTTTGGGGGCTAAAACACATGCCGTTTTATCCGGGAAATACTCCCCTGATATTGAAAATGTAAAAGCAGTTGCCAAAACAATTTTGCGTCACCGGGTCATCAAAAATTACAAAGCCGAAGCCGAAAACATTTCTGTCGATCAAATTATACAGGAATTGCTGTAATTTAAAATTAAATGAATTTGAAAACCAAGTACAGTAAACTCGTATTCTTACTGTTATTCTTACCCGTAGTTTCATGGGCACAAACCAAGAAACGGATAGACATTGAACAAGCAGGTTCCTTGCAGGTTGATAAAAGAATTGTAGCCAACGCCCAGCGGTTAATTGGCAATGTTATTATTACACACAACAACATCCGGTTGTGGTGCGACAGTGCCTATTCCTATACCGACACCAATATGGTGCACGCCTTTGGGCATGTGCATATCCTGAAAGATGACACCCTGCATTTGTACTCTGATTTTTTGAACTACAACGGAGATGCCAAATGGGCAGTGGCCACTGGAAATGTTCGGCTGGTCAACAAATCAACCACACTGACGACCGATACCCTGGATTTTGACATGAGCCGAAATGTGGGCTATTACGACGACTACGGAACCGTTGTTGATAGTTCCAGCACCCTGTACAGCAAAATTGGCGAATATTACGCCAATGAAGACAAGGCCTACTTCAAAACAGAAGTTGAAGTGTTGTCGAACGATTATACGCTGAGCTCAGACACGCTGATCTATGACACCAAAACACAGGTTATATCCATTGTTGGTCCGACCAGTATCAAGGATGAAGAAACCAACTTATATGCTGAACGTGGATTTTACAACAGTAATTCAGGCGAGGTTGAGCTGTATAACAACCCGGAGATTCTTGGAGATGAACAAAAGATTAATGCCGATTCCATCTTCTACAATAAAACCACCGGCGATGGACGTGCCATTGGCAATGCCCGGATTGAAGACTTCAAAAATAGAATGATTGTTAAAGGAAACCGGGTTGTGTATAACGATCAAGACGAAACCTCACTGGCAACCGATTCGGCTCATTTTATGCTCTATTCAAAAAAAGACACTTTGTTTCTGCATGCCGACACCCTGATGTCGCGACCAGATACCATTCCCAACGAGAAATTGGTGACCGCTTATTACGAGGTTAAGTTTTTCAGAGAAGACATGCAGGGCCAGTGTGATTCGATGGTTTACTGGTCGCTCGACTCCACCATCCAACTGTTTCACAATCCGGTGATCTGGTCTGAAAACAACCAAATGACTGCAGACTACATTGAAATGATCAACCAAACGAACGAGCCCGACTTAGTCAAAATGAAACAAAACGCCTTTATTGTAGCCATGGAAGATTCTGGCCGGTACAATCAAATTAAAGGGCGCAATATGCTAGGCTATATTCGGAACAATGAACTATACAAAATCAATGTAGATGGCAACGGACAATCGCTTTATTATGCACGCGATGGGCAAGGCATTATTGGCTTAAACAAAGCGCAGAGCAGCTCAATTGAGATATACCTAGACAGCAGTAAGGTTAGCAAGATTGTTTTTATTAAAACCCCGGATGGGCAATTGCTGCCACTGATCAATATTTCGGATGAGGATAAAAAACTCCCCGGATTTCAATGGTACGATGCCATCCGCCCCAAACGGGTTGAAGATATCTTCCACAAAAACAAATAGCAAGGCTTAGCCTTGCTATTTGTTTTTTTACTTGCTTCAAGTTCAATCAATATTCGTCCTCATTGAAGAAAAAGTCATCTTTACTCGGATAATCCGGCCAAATATCTTCAATACTTTCGTATATCTCCCCTTCGTCCTCAATATCCTGCAAGTTTTCAATTACTTCCAAAGGAGCTCCTGATCTCATTGCATAATCGATCAACTCATCCTTGCTTGCAGGCCAAGGTGCATCCTCTAATTTTGAAGCTAATTCTAGTGTCCAGTACATATTCGAAGGAATTTTAGTTTTGATTCTTTTTTTTTGATTTTGCGAATATATAAAAAATTACAGCAATACCTAAGAAAAAATAACATTTGCTTAAACTCCCGAATTCCAAGTATTTTCTGGCACTTGGTCATCGAAAGAGATCTTACGCCCCAGCACAAAAAGATAGTCAGAAAGGCGATTTATGAATTTTATCAGGTTTTTGTTGATGTCCGTCTTTTCTGACAGCTCAATAATTAGTCGTTCTGCACGCCGACAAACAGTCCTTGCAATTTGCGCATGAGCAGCAGCCGGACTTCCTCCCGGAAGAATAAATTGGCTTAATTTGGGCAACACCTTAAACATCTCGTCCATCTCTTTTTCGAGCAGAGCAATATCTTCATCTTTGCAAGGAATTTGGTTTCTGAAATCAGCTGCCGATTCATCGGTAGCCAACTGGGCTCCCACCGTAAATAAAATCGACTGGATCTGCTTTAAAATAGCCTGGGCATGTTCATCAATACCCATGGCAATAATTAAACCGAGATAACTGTTTAACTCATCAACGGTTCCATAGGACTCCAGGCGAATATCATACTTTTTCACCCGAGCTCCTCCAATCAGGCCGGTAGTGCCATCATCTCCTGTTTTAGTATAAATACGAACTTCTTTATCCATTATATTACTGGGTTTGGATTTATTTCATCAGATTCAACTTGCCCGTCTTTCAGCCGAATAACCCGGTGAGCATGCAGGGCAATATCTTCTTCGTGAGTAACAACAATCAGCGTATTGCCTTGTTGATGAATCTCCGCAAATAAGTGCATAATTTCTTCTGAAATTTTGGAGTCCAGGTTTCCCGTAGGCTCATCGGCCAGCAAAATTGCAGGCTTATTGATCAAGGCACGAGCCACTGCAACACGTTGTCGCTGACCTCCGGAAAGTTCATTGGGCTTATGCTCAATTCGGTCGGCCAAACCAACATCAGTCAATATTTTTGTTCCTCGTTCCAATCGCTCCTGTTTTTTCACTCCGGAATAAACCAGCGGCAACATTACATTATCCAAAGCCGTGCTTCGAGGCAACAGATTAAATGTTTGAAAAATAAAGCCAATTTCGCGATTTCGAATTTGAGCAAGTTCATCATCGGTCAAATCGCTAACATTATGTCCATTCAAAATATAATTCCCACTTGTTGGAGTATCCAAACAGCCAATCACATTCATCAGGGTTGATTTTCCCGATCCAGATGCCCCCATGATGGCAACATATTCGCCTTCATTAATGGAAACGCTAACAGAGCGCAGAGCACGCACGATCTGTGTTCCAACTTTATAATTTTTGACAATGTCGGTAAGGTTGATTACTTGTTTCATTTTTTTCAGAATTGAGCTTTCAGTAATAGATTATAATCAGGAAAATTATCTTTCATTCGTCTTTGGTTCGTAAATATAGGGATATAGTCCTAAATTTCCACTTAACGAAAGTATTTTTCATTTTCATAAATCGTGATTTCAAGAACACCCTTTAAACAAAAACCATGCAACTCTTTTCATTTACAAACAAAATAATCTTAATAACTACTTTTGTAGACTTTATCCTCTGATAGTTTTTGTTTTTTATCTTTGTTTTATGCCTGAATATTTAGATCAAGACATTAAATTTTTACAGGGAGTAGGTCCAAAGCGAGCAGAATTGCTGAAAAAAGAATTAGACATTCTTTCTTTTCGCGACTTGCTTTACTATTTCCCCTATCGCTATATCGACAGAACCCGTTTTCACCAAATCTCAGAAGTTCGGGCCGACCAGGCTTACATCCAGGTGAAAGGTAAGATTCGCTCGTTTCAATTGCTTGGAGAAGGAAGAAAACAACGACTGAGTGCCGTGTTTTACGACGAAACGGGCAGTATGGACTTAATTTGGTTTCAGGGTATTAAATACACCCGGGAGAACCTGGTACCCGGAAAAACCTATGTGGTTTTTGGCAAGCCCTCCGTATTCAGTGGCCGGGTCAACATCATTCATCCCGAAGTGGAAGATCGACACAGCGAGCAGTTCAAAACAGGTGTTTTGCAGGCATTTTACAACACAACGGAAAAACTAAAAAAAAGCTTTCTGAATACCAATGCGCTGAATAAAATTCAGTTCAACCTGGCGAAACAAATACAGGGAAAGGTTTATGAAACTTTGCCCACAAAAATTAAAGATCCCCTGAAGTTGATGACCTTGAGTGATGCCCTCCATCAAATTCATTTCCCCGAAAGCACACACCTGCTTCAAAAAGCTACTTTCAGACTTAAATTTGAAGAGCTCTTTTATATCGAGTTAAAGATAATCAGCTTGAAGCATCGCAGACTAGAGGCTTTCAAAGGTTTTGTTTTTTCGAAGGTGGGCTACAACTTTAATCATTTTTACGCCAATAACCTGCCCTTTGAACTTACCGGAGCGCAGAAAAAAGTAATTAAGGAAATTCGGAAAGATTTAGGCTCCGGAAAGCAGATGAACAGGCTTCTACAAGGCGATGTGGGCAGTGGCAAAACCCTGGTTGCCCTAATGGTTGCTATACTGGCTTTCGACAATGGATTTCAGGCCAGCTTAATGGCGCCAACCGAAATCCTGGCCATCCAGCATTTCAATACCATTCAGAAGATGCTTGATGGCTTGGGTGTCAACATAGCCCTGCTATCGGGATCAACCAAGAAACGCGACCGCAAAGTGATTCACGAGCAACTGGAAAGCGGAGAACTACAATTGCTCATTGGCACGCATGCGCTGATTGAAGATTCCGTCAGTTTTAACAAACTGGGATTAGTGATTATTGATGAACAACACCGTTTTGGTGTTGCACAACGAGCCAAATTGTGGAAAAAGAATACCAGTATCCCACCGCACATTTTAGTAATGACTGCTACACCGATCCCCCGCACACTGTCCATGACCCTTTATGGGGACCTGGATGTATCGGTAATCGATGAATTGCCTCCGGGAAGGAAACCCATTTCAACCCGGCACTTCTTTGAAAATCGCCGAAAAGAAGTCTATCAGTTTATCCGTTCGCAGATCAATGCCGGAAGACAAGCCTACATTGTTTATCCATTAATCAGCGAGTCGGAAAAAATGGATTACAAAAACCTGGAAGATGGCTATGAACTGATGCAAGAGGTTTTTCCCCGTTTCAAGCTCAGCATGGTTCATGGGCGCATGAAACCAGCAGAGAAAGAGGCAGAGATGCAACTCTTCAAAGAAGGCAAAACACAGATCATGGTCGCCACCACCGTCATTGAAGTGGGCGTTGATGTACCAAACGCTTCGGTCATGGTGATTGAAAGTGCCGAGCGCTTTGGACTCTCGCAACTCCATCAGCTGCGAGGGCGCGTTGGGCGCGGAGCCGAACAATCCTACTGTCTGCTGATGTCATCGTATAAAATTAGCAACGAGAGCCGCAAACGACTCGAAACCATGGTTCGAACTAACGATGGTTTTGAGATTGCGGAAGTAGACCTTCAATTGAGAGGCCCTGGCGATATTGAAGGAACCCAACAGAGTGGACTGGGCGTCAGCCTGAACATCGCAAACCTGGGAAAAGACGGCGAAATTTTGCGAATAGCCCGAACCATTGCCAGCGATATTCTTGATGAAGACCCCCGACTGGAAAAAGAAGAGAACAAATTACTACGTTATCACTACCAAAAAATGAAGAATGCCGAGTTCAATTGGAGTGTAATTAGCTAAGATTAGCTAACAACTTTTGCATTTTTTTGCTTTTCAGGCACGCTAAAAATGATCCAACATTGCAAAACAGAGATTATTTTATCGACAAAATACTGCAATCTCCACATTACAAAAACAATGACTTTCATCAACCACCCTTGCAATACACTGACCTATTGACTCTTGAGGATGCCTTGAATTCATTGGTTATTTAAAACAAATATAAATAACTACCGATGTTTTAAAAATGATTTGAAGAAGGATCCGAGTTATCTAAACATCTTTAGTTTTGCAGTCATAAATATGCTAGGAAGTAGAAAAGATGTCGGGAGAAATTTCACACAAAGGAATTATTAAAGCACTTTCTGCTCAACGAATTCTTGTTGAGATTATCAACGAATCAGCCTGTTCTGCCTGTCACGCAAAAGGCATGTGTTCTGCCGCTGACATGAAAGAGAAAGAAATAGAAATCAATCATTTTTCGGGAGAATACCATGTAGGCCAAGCCGTTGAAATTGTGGGCAAAACCTCCCAGGGTTTCAAAGCCCTCTTCTACGGCTACCTCTTTCCTTTTCTGCTTATCATGATTGTATTGATTACCCTGACCAGCTTGCAATTTAGTGAGGGGCTCAGTGGACTGCTTTCGCTATCCATCCTTATCCCCTACTATTTCATACTATATATTACGAGAAACAGAATTCGCAAGAGCTTTGAATTTGAAATCAAGCCTTTACCATAATTATGAGTGATACGATTATTTATACCATGATTGCTTTGAGTGCAATTGGCATTTTGGCTGCTGTCATTTTGTATTTTGTTGCTCAAAAGTTTAAAGTATACGAAGATCCACGGATCGATGAAGTAGAAACTACGCTTCCCGGAGCTAACTGTGGAGGATGTGGTTACGCAGGTTGCCGCGCTTTTGCCGAAGCCTGTGTTAAAGAAAACGACTTGTCCGATCTTTTTTGCCCGGTTGGTGGAAACGATTGCATGACCGACGTTGCCGGCGTGCTGGGACTGGAAGCCGTTCAACAGGATCCTCGTGTAGCCATTGTTCGATGCAACGGGAGTTGTGAACATCGTCCGAAGACGAATCAGTACGATGGCGCCTCGTCATGTGCTGCAGCAGCCTCGCTTTACAGTGGCGATACCGGATGCCAGTATGGCTGTTTGAGTCATGGCGACTGTGTTGATGCCTGCGACTTTGACGCCTTGCACATGAACCCCGAAACCGGCTTGCCTGAAGTAGTCGATGACAAATGTGTGGCTTGTGGCGCCTGTGTTGATGCTTGTCCGAAAACATTGATCGAGCTCAGGAAGCGTGGTCCCAAAGACCGGAAGATTTATGTTTCATGTCGGAATGAAGACAAAGGTGGTGTAGCTAAGAAATCCTGCGCAGTAGCCTGTATTGGCTGCTCCAAGTGTTTCAAAGTTTGTCCGTTCGATGCCATCACCATGAACAACAACCTGGCCTTCATCGATTCAGACAAATGCAAGCTGTGCCGCAAATGCGTAGTTGAATGTCCTACCAATGCGATTATTGAAGTAGGTTTTCCTCCTCGCAAAGAAAAAGCAGACCTGCCCCCTAAAGCGGCAGTAAAAAAGGAAGCTCCCGCAAAAACGGAAAGCACGGCTTCCGAAGAAAAGAAAACCGAAAACTTAGATTAAAATAGGAGGCCATCGTGTTAAAAACATTCAAACTCGGCGGGGTTCATCCGGCAGAAAACAAACTTTCGGCCGACAAAGCCATCGAAAAGCTGGCTTTGCCCAAAAGCGTTTTTATCCCCGTAGCCCAGCATATTGGAGCACCAGCACAAGCCCTGGTAAAAAAAGGCGATCAAGTGAAAGTAGGACAACTTATTGCCCAATCCGGAGGATTTGTCTCTGCCAACATTCACTCATCCGTTTCCGGGACGGTCAAAAAAATAGACTTGTCGCCCGATAGCTCCGGCTACCCCAAGCAAGGTATTTTTATTGATGTAGAAGGCGACGAATGGGCCGAAGGCATTGACACTTCAGATAAGCTGGTAGAAAATTTCGAAGCAGACAGCAAGAAAATCATTGATAAGGTTAATACTGCCGGAATTGTTGGTTTAGGAGGTGCCACCTTCCCTACCCATGTGAAACTGATGCCACCACAGGGCATGAAAGCAGAGATGCTACTGATCAATGGTGTAGAGTGTGAACCTTACCTGACCTCGGACCACCGGGTAATGTTGGAAAAAGCTCCTGAACTGCTGGTTGGCATTCGTCTGTTGATGTGTGCTCTGCAAGTTGACAAAGCCTACATCGGCATTGAAAACAATAAGCCGGATGCGATTGCTCATCTTCAAAAGTTGACGGCATCAGAGGCATCCATTGAAGTCATTCCGCTGAAAGTCAAATATCCACAAGGTGGAGAGAAGCAACTAATAAAAGCCGTTACCGGACGTGAAGTCCCATCGGGCGCGCTTCCTATTGCTGTTGGCGCCGTTGTCAACAACGTTGGCACAGCCTTGGCCGTATATGAAGCCGTACAAAAAAATAAACCGCTGATTGAACGCGTGGTGACTATTACCGGGAAATCGGTAGCCAAGCCTTCTAACTTTTTAGTACGCATCGGAACGCCCGTTCAGGAGCTGATTGATGCGGCAGGCGGACTTCCCGAAGATGCCGGAAAGATTATTAGTGGTGGCCCCATGATGGGAAAAGCCGTTGCATCGACAAGCATTCCGGTCACCAAAGGAACTTCGGGGATCCTCATTATGCAGGACAAAGAAGCCAAGCGGGAACAGATAAAAACCTGTATCCGTTGTACCCGCTGTGTTACCGTCTGTCCAATGGGATTGGAACCTTACTACTTGATGACTGTATCGGACAAACAAGTGTGGGACAAGGCTGAAGAGCAGCACATCATGGACTGCATTGAATGCGGCTCATGCAGCTATACTTGTCCGGCCGATCGTCCTTTGCTGGATTACATCCGCCTCGGAAAAGGACAAGTAGGATCCATCATCCGCTCAAGAAAAAACTAATACGTAAGTAAAATTCATAATTCTGATCAACAAGAAATGAGTAAATTGCTAACAATATCACCTTCACCGCATGTTCATACCAGCGACTCGGTGAATAAAATTATGTACCGGGTACTCCTGGCACTGATGCCAGCCTTAGCCTGGTCCGTTTTCATGTTTGGGTTCGAAGCCATTCGCGTTACACTTTTAGCCGTTGCCGCATGTATGGCCTTCGAGTTTCTGATTCAAAAATTTCTGTTAAAAGAAGTGCCGCAAATTACCGATGGCTCAGCCGCACTTACCGGCATCCTATTAGCCTTTAACGTTCCGGCAAGTCTTCCCTCCTGGATGATTATCGTTGGAGCACTTGTTGCTATTGGCGTTGGAAAACTATCCTTCGGAGGCTTGGGGAACAATCCGTTTAACCCGGCTTTGGTTGGCCGTGTGTTTTTGCTAATTTCCTTTCCGGTGCACATGACCAGCTGGCCCGTAAGTCTGCATTCAACGGTTGATGCCTTAACAACGGCTACACCGCTGGCGCTTTTAAAAGAAGGCGTAAAAGCCGGACAACCCGTCAGCGAAGTTATGCTCAACCTGCCTTCCAACCTGGAACTGCTGTACGGAAATATGCCGGGTTCGTTGGGTGAAATTTCAGCGCTCTTTCTGCTGCTTGGATTTGCTTATATGGTCTGGAAAAAAGTCATTACCTGGCACATCCCCGTCTTCATCCTGGGAACAATTTTTATCTTCCAGGGATCATTGTGGATGCTTAATCCCGAAAACTTTATCGAACCTGTTTTCCACTTGTTATCCGGCGGAGCCATGCTTGGAGCAATTTTTATGGCGACCGATATGGTTACTTCGCCGATGACCGTTAAGGGTCAGCTGATCTTTGGAATCGGCATTGGGGTTCTGACCGTTTTGATCCGAAACTTTGGAGCCTATCCTGAAGGCATATCCTTCGCCATCCTGATCATGAATGGGTTTACACCACTAATAAACGCATACATCAAACCAAAACGATTTGGAGGGAAGAAGTAATGGCACAAAAAGAATCGACATTTTTAAATATGACCTTAACCCTGTTTTTGGTTACCTTGATTGCGGCAACGATACTGGGTTTTATTTATGACTTGACCAAAGGCGATATTGCCCTGGCCAAACAAAAAGCACAAAAAGAAGCTATCGAAAGTGTTTTACCCGCCTTCGATACGCTCGGTGATTCTTACAAAATATTGCCGGACGATGCGGCTGATAGTCTGGAGTTTTTCCCGGCTTACGATGCCAACCAACAACTCGTGGGTATTGCGGTGAAAACCTTCACCAAAAATGGCTTTAGCGGACTAATTAGCATTATGGCGGGTCTTTCGCCCGATGGAACCATCACCGGTTTTGAAGTACTTGAACACAAAGAAACGCCGGGTCTAGGAGCCAAAATGAACACTTGGTTTAAAGATGAAGGCAAACCCGGACAAAACATTGTGGGCAAAAGCCCGGCAACAAGCAAATTTGAAGTGAGCAAAGATGGTGGCGATGTAGATGCAATCACCGCTTCAACAATTACCAGCCGCGCCTTTTTAGATGCCATTGTCCGGGCCTATAACACCTACAAAAGCAAGCCGGATCAACAAGAAATAAGTACCAATCAAGTGAATGAAGGAGGACAATCATGAATCAAATGAAGAACTTCACCAAAGGATTTATCAAAGAAAACCCTGTTTTCGTTTTATTGCTTGGCATGTGTCCAACACTGGGAGTTACCTCCTCGGCCATCAATGGTTTGGGAATGGGATTGGCTACCACCTTTGTCTTGCTGATGTCGAACATTGTCATTTCAGCCATCAAAAATGTCATCCCCAGTAAGGTAAAAATCCCCAGTTTCATTGTAGTTATCGCTTCGTTGGTGACCGTGGTTGAGCTGGTGATGCAAGCATACCTCCCTGCTCTTTACAAAAGTCTCGGATTATTCATTCCACTAATTGTGGTGAACTGTATCGTATTGGGCCGCGCTGAAGCATTTGCATCGAAAAACACCATTATTTCTTCAGCCATCGATGGTTTAGGAATGGGTTTAGGTTTTGCTTTTGCTTTAACCTTGCTTGGAGCAGCCCGCGAACTCTTAGGTAGTGGGAAGATTTTTACCATCACCATCTTCCCTGAAGATTATGGCATGTTGCTGTTTGTGCTGGCACCGGGAGCATTTATTGTTCTGGGCTACCTGATTGCATTAATCAATCGTTTGAATAAAGCATAGGAGATTTTACCATGGAATATATTATTATCATTATAGCAGCTATTTTTGTCAACAACATTGTACTCAACCAGTTCTTAGGAATTTGTCCTTTCCTGGGTGTTTCCAAGAAAATTTCGACAGCCGTAGGCATGACCGGTGCCGTAACTTTCGTCATGGTCATTGCGACTATTGTAACTTACCTGATTCAGGTTTCTATTTTGAACCCGCTGGGACTACAGTTTTTACAAACCATTTTCTTCATCCTCGTTATTGCGTCGCTGGTGCAGTTGGTGGAAATTATCCTGAAAAAAGTGAGTCCATCACTTTACCAGGCTTTGGGCGTATTTTTACCCCTGATCACGACCAACTGTGCAATTTTGGGTGTGGCTATCCTAACCTATCAGAAAGAATTTAATTTGATGGAAGGCGTAGTTTTTGCCATTGCTAACGCGATCGGATTTGGATTGGCCCTGATTTTATTTGCCGGCCTACGTGAGCACCTCGATCTGATGAACATTCCGAAAGGATTAAAAGGGACACCAATTGCCCTGATCGTTGCCGGTATTCTGGCCATGGCGTTCATGGGTTTCAGTGGCCTTGTCTAACAAACTAAGTATTAAACCTATATTTCAGACTTATGAACAATTAGCTTCCAACAAAACAATTGAAAATAGGTCAAAGCAACATCTCTCGGGGTGTTGCTTTTTTTTGCTCTGAAATGCCTTTAAAAAGCGCTTATAGGCTTCCAGCCGAAGCTAACTACGACGCCAACTATATCATACTTCTAGCTGAAAATGGCCACTAAATGCAGCGATTTGCGATCAACCAAGTCATTTATCGCGGTAAGCCATCCTGAATAATAGTTCAATAATCCTTTTTCAGTTTAAATCTTCTTCTCACAAATAACTTGCACCAATTCGTGCCTTTAAGAAATTCGCCCTCCATAACCTTCAAGGCAAAAGAAATTTGCATCAAAACAAAAAAGGCACCTTCCAATGAAAAGTGCCTTTCTGAAAATATCATTTCAATGCTTATCGAATTCGATTGACAGACCGAATCAGGGCTTCATCTTTTCCAATATTGCGAATAGCCAAGTAATCCATAACAATGGCAATTAAAGGAAATACAACCGACAACTTAAAGCTAATATCAGCTCCTTTAAAATCGTAGTAGGTAAAAAAGTAAAACATGCCGAATAGTCCCAATAGTAAAATAATGGTAAAAGTAAGCACGCGCATTTGCGTCACCCGTTTTTTATAAAGAAAGATAGCCACAACATGCAGCAAAAGAATGAGTCCGATAAAAAGCATGATCGGAAGTCCGTTATTGACCAGCTCACCATTCTGCGAAATTCCCTTAATATTGAACAAGAACAACTCGTTATTGGCGACAATTTCAGCAAAAGGAAGACCAAACAGAGAGCCGATTAAAACAGCGGCAATAAACATATAAAGTGTTTGAATACGTTGAATCATGATTTATTTATTTTTTGACAAAATTACATTTTTGGGCAAATGTAGCAAGACCAAAGGGCAAAAGTTTCGAACTTATCGTGACCGCTCAGGAACTAGGCGACCTTAATCATCTATTTTCACTCGTTTATTGCTTTGCGTATACCAAATATAGCCCGAAACATTGGTATACCCACAGCGCTTCAGCTCATTCACATAACTTCGCACCTGGTAGTGGTATTTATCCAGCTCCTTTTCTCCCGATTTATAATCAACCACGATCACTTCATTTTCGCCCAGCATAATGCGGTCGGGCCGTTTCAAAGCTTTTCCGGTAAGCACTGAGCGCTCGTTCAGCACGCGGAAGGTTCCGTCAAACCAGCTCTTCACTTCCGGATCGGTAACCAGTTCATCCAGTTGCTGCTTCATTTGTTTGGCCTCGTCGGCCTGAACCATTCCCTGAATCTCCAAGGTGGTTACCGCCATTTCCACGTCGCTTGCAGTGGAGATTTTGGCCAGGACTTCGTGAAAAACCTTTCCTTTATTGATCTTAGTTGACGCCAATTCGTCTGCAACAAAAAAGTGTTCGTTGCGTTTTCGCAAATTCAGGTAATCATGAAAATCGGCAAAGCGAAACTGATTCAACTGCAACCGATTCTCTTTTAGCTTTTCTTTGGATATGGACGGCTTAATTTCGCCTACCGAGAAAGTTGAACTTTTGCTATCGTAAAAGTCAGCCAGCGGACAAAACAGCGACTGATCGTGCTTGAGAGGCAAGGCCTCCACCTTTTCCAACGCGTGCAGCAATACGTCGGCCATATTGCCAAACTTACCAGTGGTCACCGACCAGGTAAACAAAGCGGTTCGGGCACGGGTAAAAGCTACGTACAGCATGTTCAGGTTGTCAATGTAATTGCTGATTTTCTCCTGAAAATACTCCTGGAAAAAGATAGATTCGCCCATTCGCTTTTCAAACTTAACCGGCACCAGTTCCAACTGGTCGAAGGGTGGCAGTTTGGGGCGGCACCACAGCATGGGCGCATGTTGCGGCGATACGTCAATCTTCCAGTCACAAAACGGAATAAACACATAGTTGTATTCCAGACCTTTCGCTTTGTGAATGGTTTGAATCCGAATAGCATCCAATTCTTCCGAAACAGCAATCGTTTTCTTCTGTCCCTGATCTTCCCACCAAAGCAAAAATGCGGCAATATCCGTGGTTCGGTTCTTCATAAAACCAACCACCTGATCAATAAAAGCCTGCAAATAGGCCAATTCTTCATTCAGGCTAAACAGGTTAAAGACCTCGCACACCTTGAAACTAATTTCCTGAATGTTACGTCCACCAAGTGTTTCCGAAAAGTATTCGCTCGACAAAAAGTCAGAAAGCTTATTGCTGTCATCCGTCAGTTTTTCAAACCAGCTGGCTTCATCTGGCTTGTCCAAAGCATCGAAGCCAAGCGACAACTGATCGGAACAAGGGAAAGACAAATCAGGCACCCGATGTATGGCATGAAGCTGATCAAACAGCTCATTATAGTACAAATGATTGGCGAGTGCCAAAGCCACCGCATCATTTGGGTCGGCCAGCAACTGGAGCAGGGCCAGCACAAAGCCCACTGCCGATGAGTTTTTCACATAAAGCGATTCGCTGGATAAAATATTGAAATTATAGCTGGAGTCGCCTTGCTCATTTTCCTTCAGCAACCGATCGGCCACCAATTTCGCTTCGTCCTTTTTGCGAACCAAGACAGCAATTTCTGAAGCATTCGCTCCACTCGCCTGAACTTCCTTGATCTTTTCTACTAGCTCATCCAGGATCGTCTCCAACAATTCTTCCTTTTCGTCTTCTTTGGGTTTATTGAAGAACCGCATTCGAATTGCGCCATCATGTTCAAGCTTGGTATTGGCAATCTCTTGCAAGCTTTGTCCATAAATCGCTTCAATCTGACCCGACATTTCAGTATCCTTCAGCCGATTTGCTTCCAGCTCCTGATTAATATTTTGCTGAAACAAATAAGGCATCACGTGGAAAATACTGTTGTTGAAACGAATAATATTTCCAGTACTGCGCCAGTTTTTCTGCAAGGTCTCCTCTTCCACCCCATTTCCCGAGAACTGGGTGTTTACTTCACGTGCAAGCAGGTTCCAATCGCCGTTTCGCCAGCGGTAAATGGCTTGTTTCACATCGCCTACTACCATGCCCAAATGATCTTCCGACAGGGCATTTAGAATCAGTGGACGAAAGTTTCCCCATTGTAAGCCCGAAGTGTCCTGAAATTCATCAATCATGAAATGATTAAAAAAAACGCCTGTCTTCTCATAGATAAACGGCGTATCCGAATCATCGATAATACTTTTCAGCAAGGTTCCCGATTCGGAGATTAACACTACGCCTTTCTCCTGTGTTACTTTGCGTACCATAGCCTGCAAATCGACCAAAATACCCAAGGTATAAAGCTGGCTGACAATGAGCTTGGCGCTGTTGTATTCGTGCAGTTTTTGAAAATAAAACTCAACGGCCTCGTTCAACAAAGGTTGCAAAGCTACCGCTGCTTCCATCACATTGGCTTTATCGTTTTTCTTCGTCCACACTTCCGGATCACTTGCAGCTGCAAGCACCCGAACTCCGGGCCATGTATCCAGACTGAAGTCGGCCAACCGCTGAAATGAGCTACAAGCTCCGCTTTTCTTATACTTAAAATCATCAACCGATACGCCATGCTGCTGCATCGTCAGCAAGCCAGCGCGCCCAATTCGTTTCAAATTACTTTCAAATTGAAAAATCAGGCTATTCAGTTCTTTTTTGTATTGATTAATGAATACCTTGTCATTGATTTTTTCATGCAAGGTCTGGTTCAACGCCTTAAACGTTTCATTATAAATTTGCACCCCCAGCTTCATAATGTCGTTTTTCAGGTTCCAGCCACCGCCTTCCCTGATCTTTTCATTAGCAAACTTCTTGAGCCACTCCAGTAATTCCGGATTATCTTCAATTGAAAGCAACAATTCATCCACCGCTTCCTCCAAAATCAGGTTGTCCTCCAAATCAACCTGATAAGCCGAATTAATACCGAGCTCCCGGTTAAACGATTTAATTACCCGCTGAAAGAAACTATCAATGGTACTAATCGAAAAACGAGAATAGTCGTGTAGAATCCGTTTTAGGCTTTTTCGTGCCCGATCGGCAATATCCTGCTCTCCTAGCTTCATTTCCTGCATCAGCAAAGGCAAATAGGCTGAAGATCGTTCTTTGGCCAACACATAAAGTTCTTCAATCACCCGTTCTTTCATCTCGGTAGTGGCCTTGTTGGTAAAAGTTACTGCCAGAATATTTTTGTAGTTCCACTCATCTTCCAAGGCAATTTTAAGGTATTCGAGAGCTAAACGAAAGGTTTTCCCAGAGCCGGCGGAGGCTTTATAAATCTTGAGTTTCGACATGCTTATACAAGAAAAAGTTAAATAGAAGTAAGTGCTAAACAAAAGTACAATAATATTACGATCCATTTCAATCAATGGGCAAATAGTCCGTGCATTCAAAAGGCAATGTAATTACAGCAAATCTTACTTTTTATTTCAACAGCCGCAGCACTAAGTTTGAAAAGCCCTTTGGCAATTGTACATTTGCAGGAAGCTCTAATTCTAAGCGCATGATACTTCAGATTTTATTAGGAATTTCCATCATCCTGCAGTTTTTTGCTGCGGGGGTAGCCATCAAGCTTACCCGGGTCACCAAGTTCAATTTCTCCTGGATTTTGTTGACCATCGGATTTATCGTTATGGCCATCAGCCGCATGGTCGAATTTTTGCCGTTCATCAGCAATTTCGAGCCACAAGATTTAGGTGAAGTCGTTATCTGGTTTGGAGTAGTCATTTCGCTCACCTTTGCCATTGGCGTTTTCATGATTCAGCGGATCTTTAAATACATGAAGCGTGTTGAGGATTCACGCCGCCTGATGGAAAAGATGTTTCTGAATGCGATTATTCAAACCGAAGAAAAAGAACGAAAGCGATTCGCCAAAGACCTGCACGATGGACTGGGGCCTTTGCTCTCAACCGTAAAAATGTCGGTCTCTTCGCTGGCCCAGCTGGAACATGATCAGGCTTCGCGGGAAATTGTTTCCAATACCGAAATGGTGATCAACGAAGCAATCAAATCACTCAAGGAAATATCAGATAACCTGAGTCCCCATGTGCTCAATAATTTTGGGTTACTGCGTGCTTTGCGCAATTTCACCAATAAAATCAATGCTACGAAAGCCATCCACATCCAGCTCACGTCCAACATTACCAACGAACGATTTTCCAATAACATTGAAGTAGTGCTCTTCCGGGTGGTGTGCGAGCTCATTAACAACACCATCAAACACGCTGCGGCGAAAAACATAAGAATAAATCTGCAACATACCGATCAGGAAATTGCCATTATTTATAAGGATGACGGCATTGGGTTTAATAAAGAGGAACTGGAAAAGCAGCCGGTAACCGGAGGAATGGGCTTATCCAATATTTATTCGCGCATCAATTCGCTCAAGGGTGAGCTCAACATTGAGAGTGAGCCACAGCGGGGCACCCGTGTTAACATCAAAGTAAAAACCAAAGAGGATGAATAAAACAAACTACCAGATCATGCTGGTCGACGACCACACGTTATTTCGCAATGGGTTGCGAATTTTGTTGAATAATCTGAACGAATACACGGTGATCGGAGAAGCTGCCAACGGACAGGAATTTCTGGATTTGCTGGAATCACAAACACCCGATCTGGTATTGCTTGACATCGATATGCCGGTAATGGATGGCATTGAGGCAACGCGGAGAGCCATCAAGACGAATCCTGATCTGAAGATCATTACCCTCTCGATGTACGGAGAGGAAGACTACTATTATAAGATGGTGGATGCCGGAGTAAAAGGTTTTTTGCTGAAAGATTCGGACATTCAGGAAGTAAAAGCAGCCTTGCAAACCGTGCTGGAAGGTGGCACCTATTTTTCCTCCGAATTACTGCAAAACCTGGTCAGCAGTCTGCGGTCAAAATCACAACATCATGAAAAACAAAATGTGCTTTCGGAGCGGGAATCAGAAATTCTGATTTTAATTTGTCAGGGACTTTCGAACCAGGAAATTGCGGATCAACTTTTCATCTCGAAACGAACGGTAGATAAACACCGCTCCAACATTCTGGAAAAAAGTGAGAGCAAAAACACCGCTCAACTGGTGATGTACGCCATTAAAAATCAGCTGGTAGAAATTTAGGCTTGACAAGCAACGTCCTTTCTTCGGATAATGATCAGCTGATAATCGTTTCAATTCGTGCATCAAGCTGTGCCTGATCCCTTGTAAAACTAGCTAATCCGGCCAAGTTTAGTAAAGTATCAATAGCCAGTTCTCCGGACTCAATTCTTGCTGCCCAGCGCTGATGAACGGGAATTTTTCCATCCTGAGCGATGTCCGCCAAATCCTCATCGCTCAAATAGGGGAACAGATCCCTGCAGCCCGCATCATGAACCCGTTGAATCAATTCATTGCCATCTTTGGGTAGATTCGCGCCTAGATCCTTGGCCAAAGCAAGCTCCTTTTCCGATACTTCCCACAGTTTTGAAACAGAAACTTCATCTGCTGGAGAGTTTAGGTGAACAGGATAATCGGCACCAAGTTTAGACGAAAAATTACCCTTAAGTTCAGTCTTGCCTGATGCAGCCACTTGGGTTGGTATGGTATAAACATCCACTCCGGCCATATCTTCCAGCTGGCTTGCACTGCGCAAGCTGGCGGCAATTAACTTTGTAGGAACTTTATTGTTTGATGTTAGCTTGCTCACCCATCGCTGAGTCGAGAGGACGGTCTTTTCACCTGCTCCCGAACCATCGCCCAAACCATTGTCTTTGATATAGGCGCCCAAACGGCCCAAAAATACATTCAAGTAATTAGGCTGAGTTATTAAGGCTACCAGCACATTCTGACGTGCACTAAACTCTAGCGTAAAATTTATTTTGACTCCTAAATCCCGCAACTTCCGTGCAGCAAGCATACCCGAAGCCGTGTAGGGAACCTTTACAATGAATTGATCGGGACATATATCAAAATAGCGTAAGCCATAATCTACCGTAGCATCCATATTATGGGCTGTGTTTGTATGCAGCTCGACACTGACAAATCCTCCAAATCTTTTAGCTAATCGCAGTCCATGTCGGGCATTGACAATGAAGGCTATTTCCATGACTTGTTTCTCGAGGGGTAAATCTTTGACTATTTCTTTAGCCTGCTCAATCAGACTATCATAAATTCCTTTTTGAATCTCCTTATTTACCAAAGTATTGTTGGTAGTCAGAGCAGTCATTTCCGCAGACCAGTTTTTATCTGCCTCATCCATATCGCCCGTATCCAGCCATAATTCCGTTCCTGTATTTTTCAAGTGTTGCCAAAACGGATCCGGAGCTCCAACGACTCTTGGTTCTTCGCCCTTATTCAAAATAAATTCTTTGATTCTTGTTTTTAGAATGGCATCCATAATCGGTCATTTAAAACATTTAATAGCAGGAAAGTTATTAATCAAATATACCCAATTTATTTATCTTGCTAAACTTCGACCGAATCTCTTTTACAAATACCGCTGAGCCATACGCTGAGCCTGATCGCCGTAGGATCCGCCAAACAAGTAATAATGGTTCAGCACATGATAAAGTTGATAAAGCTGGATTCGATCTTCCCATCCCGGATTTAGCGGGAACTCATTTTGGTAGGCACTCCAGCATGTTTGCGAGAAGCCACCAAACATCGTCATCATCGAAAGTTCCATCTCGCGATCGGCGTAATAGGAAGCTGGATCAATCAAGGCCGGACCTTGTGCAGTGTAAAGGTAGTTGCCCAACCAGAGGTCGCCATGAATAAGAGAAGGCATGGTTTCAGCAGGAATTAGCTCCGGCAAACGTTCGACCAGCTTATCGTAGGTGTTTCTTTCGCCAGAAGCAAGCGAACGGTGCTTACTGATTTTTTCAAGAAGATACCGAATGCGCTGATTGCCAAAGAAATCAATCCAGTGGCTGTTCCACCGGTTATCCTGCTCAGTAGCACCACAATAATTGTTATGCTGAAATCCGAAGGCATTATTTGTTTTCCGATGCAAACGAGCCAGCCCAATACCCAACTTTTCATCTTCAGAATGAGAATGGCCGGGAGACAAATATTCTATCAACAAATAGCCGGGAACTTGATCAGCCTCATGAGCCAGAATAACTCTTGGTATAAGTAATTCGGATTGATCAGCCTGTCCGAGTTCTTCTAACGATTCAGCTTCTCGTACGAACAAGTCATCGGGCATGTTGCTATTCCATTTCAGAAAGAAATTTCCCTGGTTGGTTTCTAATTTGACACTTGTACAAATGCAACCACCTCCAATCGCTTGCTTGTTTTTAATGACCAGTTCGTTGCCAACCGTTGCCTGATACGTTTCAATAATATGGCTGATTATTTTTTGCTCCATGCAAACAAATTTCAGCATAATAAAAAAAAGTAGCAAACCCGCTTAAATAAAAAGCTGATTTGCTACTTCCCTATCGTTGTAATCTGAAAAAACTAGGCTTCCGGCTCGGTCTCCGTCGTTTCCTCAGCTTCAGTTTCTTCATCGAAATTCAATAGCTCTTTGCTTTGCAGCAAGCTGTACCACTGAATCACTTTTTTCATATCCGAAACATAAACGCGATCCTGATCATAGTCAGGGAGGACTTCTGAAAAGTAACTTTTCAGCTCATTGCCTGAGCCTATTTTAGCTACTTCCCCGCCATTTTCCTTTTCAGAAATACTTTTTAAAACTTCTTTCAAAGGCACTTCACTGGTTTCTGTGAAAATAGCAATATCTTCTAATGCACTGATCTTAGATGTAGAGTAAGCAGGCATTCTTTTTCCTGTAACAAGCGATTCAACAATAATGCTGTTTTTTGCTTCAGCCACCAGTTTAAAAAGTCCCGGCTGGCCTGATATAGACATAATTCCTTTCAACATAAATTCAAATTTTTAACCTCGGCGAATATACTATTTTCCAATGATTCGACCTAAATAACCCAAACAGATTTATTCGTCCAGCAGGGCTTAACCGAGAGCTTTCTATTTCAAATACTTGCGGTATATATTAGCTGTTTCAGGATCTTCAAACCGGGTATAAATATTGACTAAATAGGCCGCATAGCGTGAATTTTGATCCATTTCCCATAAGGGCTTAAAGTAGGACAAGGCCTTCTGAAAATCGGCTGTCACTGTTTTCAGAGCTTGGGTCAGTTTAATATGCTGAACCCGTGTGTGGTTCTCTTCATATTTTTTTAGCTCACTCTGGTAGCGCGTTTCCGCCTGATTGTAGTACTTAATTCCCAGCCATTCCAAAGCAGCCACATGCTTTGGGTTGATAGCCAAAATTTCTGCCGCGACAGAATCACAAACAGCCTCATTTTTCAATTTCTTCTGAATGGAAAAATACGCATCAAGATGTTCTTCTTTCTGGCGGTCTTCCAAGCTCATTGTTGGCCAAAAAGCTAAAGCTTTCTCTCGTTCGTTGATCTGACTATAAATTGCAAAAAGACGCGCATTCACTCCTTCTAAATCTGTTTGATTCTGATAATTGGTTTGATAAAACTCCAGCGCATCCAATTCTTTGGACAGGTTATTTTTTTGCCTGTATAGGGCTACCAGATTCAAGTACATTTGCGGATCAGCATACTTGCTGGCTTGAGCCTGCTCGAACCAACTCAGCGCCAAGTCCGTTCGATCTGCCTGATAAGCCATTTTCGCAGCCTCTGCAAAGTATTGCGGTTCAATTTCGTTTTCTTCGAGCGTTTGCTGTTCAAAATACAAACGCCAGTTTGCTGTTGCAGCTTCAAAATTTCCTTCTGCAACAGCCTGCTCTGCAATATTCCGATAAGACGTAGTTACCTTAGGAGCACCACAGCCTCCAACTATTAGCGCCATTACTACAATCAGTATACCTGTTCTTGATTTCATATCTTTCTCTTTTTTCCAACGTCATTATTAACACAAATGTTATACCAGCAAATCAACTCAAGTATTCATGATGAAATAACAACCCAATTATTATTGTTCGATCCAATGGACCAAAAAAAACATGCAAAGTGATGCGATAATTATAAAAGGAAGGTCATTCCGGCATGTTGGAATGACCTTCTCTATTGTTTAATTTTGAAATACAAAACGCTTCGGGAAGGTTTTAAATTTGTTTGAAAAAATCATTCCCTTTATCATCAACAATGATGAATGCAGGAAAATTCTCCACACGTATTTTGCGGATTGCTTCCATTCCCAACTCTTCAAAATCGACTACTTCAACCGACTTAATGTTACTTTTAGCCAAGATGGCAGCAGGTCCACCGATCGATCCCAAATAAAAACCACCATGCTTCTGACACGCATCAGTCACCTGCTGCGAACGGTTTCCTTTGGCCAGCATAATCATGGAGCCACCCAAGCTTTGGAACAGACCGACATATGGATCCATACGTCCGGCCGTTGTAGGACCAAAACTTCCAGAAGCCATTCCTGCAGGCGTTTTCGCCGGACCAGCGTAATACACCGGATGTTTTTTGAAATAATCAGGCAACTCTTGTCCTTGATCAACCATCTCTTTCAGTCGTGCATGTGCCATATCGCGAGCCACAATCAAGGTCCCTTTTAGGTTTAAGCGGGTTTTGATTGGGTATTTACTCAACTCAGCCAATACTTCTTCCATTGGTCTGTCCAGATCAATATCGACAGCAGGCGCCAATTCAGGCGCTTGCTTCGGCAAATACTTAGCCGGATCTTTTTCCAGTTGCTCCACAAAAATACCTTCTTCAGTAACTTTTGCTTTGATATTACGGTCAGCACTACAGCTTACGCCCAGCCCCACCGGACAAGAAGCTGCATGACGAGGCAAACGAATCACACGTACATCATGTACAAAGTACTTTCCACCAAACTGCGCACCAATGGCACTGTCCTGGCAAATTTTCTGAACTTTCTCTTCCCACTCCAGATCGCGGAAAGCCTGACCTCCTTCATTCCCTTCGGTTGGCAAGTGGTCGTAATAACCGGCCGATGCCTTTTTCACCGTTGCCAATGTTGCTTCGGCAGAAGTACCGCCAATAACCAAAGCCAAGTGGTATGGAGGACAAGCAGAAGTTCCAAGGTCTTTAATTTTCTCCTGAACAAACTTGGTCAGGTTTTCTTCGGTCAGCAATGATTTAGTTTGCTGATACAGGAATGTTTTATTGCCCGAGCCACCGCCCTTAGTAACAAACAAAAATTCATATTTATTACCTTGCTCAGCATAGATGTCAATTTGAGCGGGCAGGTTATTCCCAGTATTTTTTTCTTCGAACATGGAGAAGGGAACCACTTGCGAATAGCGCAAATTGCGGTTCTGGTAGGTATCATAAATACCTTTCGATAAAAATTCGGCGTCTGATGCTCCGGTATAAACATCTTCTCCTTTTTTAGCCACAACAATGGCAGTACCTGTATCCTGGCAAGTTGGCAACTCCCCTTCGGCCGATACCACTTGGTTCATCAACATGGTGTGAGCCACAAAACGGTCATTGTCTGAAGCTTCTTCATCGCTTAAAATGTGCTTCAGTTTTTCCAGATGCGTTGGTCGCAAATAAAAAGAAACATCTGCAAAAGCTTCTTTTGCCAGGTATTCTAACCCTTTGGGATCAACTTTCAGAACTTTCCGGCCATCGACCTCCACGGTTGACACATAATCCGTTGTCAATAAACGGTAAGGAGTAGTGTCTTTTAAAATTGGAAATGGTTTTTGATACTTGAATTCTGCCATAGCTTTATGTTATTGAAAAGATTATATAATTATTTGTTTTTTTGTTCGTCTTGAAAATGCGTTCCTAGACGAACAAATATAGGGATATTCGAAAAATGAGGCACGCAAATTACCCAATTTCGCACCGAAAAATGAATTCTTCACAAAGCCTTTACACTCCTTTGTTTCGGGCTTTTTTGATATAGGCTTCAATTTTTTCATCGTAAGCCTTCATTAACAATCTTAATGCCTGATTCATGGTGTCAAATTTCTGTTTGCCAATCGAAGCAATCGGCAATACGTTGTTCGATGTTCCGGTCAAAAAAGCAGCATCATAATCGGCAAGCGTAGCAATCGGAATCGATTTTTCTACGCACGAAAAATTCAATTCACCAATACATTCAAGTACCTTCTGCCGGGTAATTCCGGCGAGCACAAAATCAGACTGAGGAGTAAAGAATTGGTCGCCTTTCACAAAAAAAAGGTTTGTTCGGCTTCCTTCCAGCACCTGTTTTTCTGAATTCATCAAAATGACTTCAAAAAGTTGATGATCACGAATGGCCCGGTTAGCATTATCACGCAATCTTTGCTGCACTGTTTTTGCTTTAGGCATTACGCGCTCAGCCTGCAGACAATCCGTTTTCACCCCATCGAGATAAGCCTGAGGGGCTGGATAAACATGTGGAATAAAGTAAAAGAAAGCTGCTTGTTGACCACTTCCATATTGAATTAACACTTTAACATTGCCCACAGACAACTCATTGGCTTGGATCAACTTGCGGATCTCGCGAACAAAATACGCTTGTGTCATTGCTAACGGGATACCCGCCAGTTTTGCCGAATGCATCAAGCGGATGTAATGATCTTCCAAAAACAGACCAACCGAATCGATCACCCGTAAAACCTCATAAATCAAAATGCTATCAGTGGTCAATACTTCCACCATCTCAGTGGGGAAAAGATGATCATCTTTTATAAAGTAGGCTCCTATACAGTCAATCATAGCTTGAAATAGATTTAAAGAGGTCTAAAAATATAAATCTGGCAGGACTAAAAGACATAAATCGGCCCTCGCCTGCTTTCATAATCAGCAAGTAATTATCAAAGTTTTGTATCGATAGATTATACGTTCAATCGAATTCGCTTCGTTCACGTTCTACCTTCAAATAAATGCCGCAGTTTAAACACCACTCAAACTGCCGGCATAATTCAACATTTCAATTACGCCACTTTTATACCGTCGTCCTATCGGAAGCTCGACTCCCGCTATTTCTAAGCTGTTGCTGGTATAGGCATCAACATGCATCGCACAAATCAGGTAGGATTTGTGAATACGCAGAAAAAACTGCGGAGGAAGCTTGGCTGCCATTTGGTTCATCCCCATTTTCGTAATCACTTTCTTCTTTTTTGTATGAATCTGGATATACTCCCCCAAGCCTTCAATATAAAAAATATCACATAATTGAATTTTCACTTCCCTCTTGTTCTCGCGTACGAAAATAAAGGGCCGCCCCGCCTTAAAATCGGCCTGAAAAGAACTGTTCAACTGTAGGAACTTATTCACCGCCCGCATAAAACGATTAAACCGAACGGGCTTCAGAAGGTAGTCAACAGCATCCAGCTCAAAGCCTTCCATGGCATACTCGCTATGCGCGGTGGTTACAATGACTTTGGGCGGATGATGGAGTGACTTTATAAATTCGATTCCAGATGCCTGGGGCAATTCCACGTCCAAGAAAATCAAGTCGACCGGAACTTCACGCAATAGCTCCGCAGCTTCCTCTGCAGAAGCACATTGCGCCACAATCTCTAGGGAATCAAACTTCTGAGCATGCCTGAAAATTAAATCACGAGCCAAGGGTTCATCGTCCAAAATCAGGCATTTTGTTTTCATGGTTTTCTGTTTCTATTAAGCATTCAAAAAGAATGAGCAATTTCTTAAACGACTTATTCGGGCCTTAACTATTCATTGACACAAAAGTCAAAAATACTACGTCTATATAGACCTTTTTCTTGGCCTTTTGTTACACTTTTTCAGTAACAAATTCAAAAAAAAACAGCACAAACAGAAAACATGAAAAGAACCGAGTCGAACTATTTGACTGCTATTGTCTCTATTTCAACCAGAACACCCAAAGGAAGCTCCTTAACGGCAAAGGCCGCGCGGGCAGGAGGATTTTCTGCATAATATTTTCCGTATACCTCGTTCATCGCCTTAAAATTGGCCATATCGCTTAGCAAGCAAGTTGATTTTACCACATCGCCGTAGGTGTAACCTGCCGCTTCCAAAATTGCGCCAATATTTTTCATCACCTGCTCTGTTTGCTCAGTAATGTCGCCTTCAACAACCGTTGCCGTAGCCGGATCAAGCGGCACCTGACCGGAGATGTACAAAGTTCCATTTACTTCTACGCCCTGACTATAAGGACCAATGGCTGCGGGAGCGTTTTTTGTTGAAATTATTCGTTTCATCATTGAATTTATTTGGGTTTAAAAAAATCAAAAATACTCATTCATGAATTTGAGCACTTCAATTCCATCGACCTGTTTGGCCCAATAGAAAAAGGGTTCTGTGCTAATTCCTGAAATCATTTCTACAAAGAAACTAATTTTGATCTATTTTTATCAAGCACTGCTTTTGATATTGGTGTTAAGTTGTTTGCTTTTCAACAACCAGCTAACACTCCCACGCCGATAAAAAATAATCTCTTTTAGTACGAAGTATCCTGCTTTTAGCTCGTTTCATCCAAACTTGTTTTCGTATTTTTAGGCCAAATTTGAAAATATGGCAACAGAATCCATCCAACAAAGAATTCAACAACTTCGGCAAGAACTTGAAGAACACAACTATAGGTACTATGTGCTTTCCACGCCTGCAATCAGCGATTATGATTTTGACATGAAGCTGAAAGAATTGGAAAAGCTGGAACAAGAATATCCCGAATTTCAGGATCCCAATTCACCGACTCAGCGCGTGGGTAGCGACAACAACCAGGAGTTTACCCAGGTCGCTCACAAGTATCCCATGCTTTCGTTAGGTAACTCATACTCCAAGGAAGAATTGATGGAGTTTGACAATCGCATTCGTAAACTTATTGGCGAAGAGTTTGACTATGCTTGTGAGCTTAAATTTGACGGAGCCTCGCTGAGTTTACTATACGAAAATGGACTGTTAGTAAGAGCTGTTACCAGAGGTGATGGCGAAAAAGGTGATGATGTCACCTCGAATGCACGCACCATACGAAGTATTCCCTTAACATTGAAAGGAAACTCGTATCCCAAATCGTTTGAAATTCGTGGCGAGGTGTTGCTTCCGTTTAAGATGTTTGCCGAGCTGAACAAAGCCCGGGAGGAAGCCGGAGAGCAGTTGTACGCCAACCCGAGAAACACAGCCTCGGGATCTTTGAAAATGCAAAACTCAGCCGAAGTTGCCAAGCGAAAGCTTGATGCCTATTTTTATTATATACTGGGTGAAGACCTACCCGAAGACGGACACTACGAAACGCTACAGGAAGCTGGCAAATGGGGATTTAAAATCTCGGAACATACCCGCAAGTGCAGCAACATCGACGAGGTATTAGACTTCATCAACCACTGGGATACTGCTCGTTTCGACCTTCCTGTAGCCACCGATGGCATCGTTATTAAAGTTAACTCACGTCGTTTGCAAAGCAACCTGGGCTTTACAGCCAAATCGCCGCGCTGGGCCATTGCCTATAAATTTACAGCCGAACAAGTCAGCACGCTGCTCGAGTCTGTAACTTACCAGGTCGGGCGCACCGGGGCTGTTACTCCGGTAGCTAACCTAAGTCCGGTATTACTTGCCGGAACCACTGTTAAACGAGCTTCGCTGCACAATGCCGATATCATTGAAAAGCTGGATTTACACCTTGAAGATGTGGTATTTGTTGAAAAAGGTGGTGAAATTATTCCTAAAATTGTCGGTGTTGATCAGTCGGCACGAAAACCGGAAGCACAAAAAATTCAGTTCATCGACCAATGTCCGGAGTGCCACACAGCTCTCATCCGTCGCGATGGCGAAGCAGCACACTATTGCCCGAACGAAACCGGCTGTGCCCCGCAAATCAAAGGAAAGATTGAGCATTTCATCAGCCGCAAAGCCATGGATATTGATGGGCTTGGGCAAGAAACAATCGAGCTACTTTTCAATCAGGGGCTGATTAAAAACAGTGCCGATTTATATCAGCTAAAAGCCGAGCAACTCACAAAGCTGGAGCGTATGGGAGAAAAATCGGCTCAACGTATCTTAAAAAGTCTGGAACAGTCCAAAGCAATTCCATTCGAGCGGGTATTGTTTGCGCTGGGGATTCGCTTTGTAGGCGAAACGGTAGCAAAGAAGCTAGCCAACAAGCTGGTGGACATCGATACCATTGCCACTTCAAGCTATGAACAGCTGATTGAGGTTGATGAAATTGGTGGTAAGATAGCGGAGAGCATCGGTTTGTATTTCGACAACGAATCGAACCAACAAATTGTTGCTGACCTGAAAGCACACGGACTACAGTTCAAACTGAACGAAAGTAGCCTGGAAGGTAGAAGCAACAAGCTGGAAGGCTTGAGTATTGTTATTTCGGGAACCTTTGAAAAGCACTCGCGCGATGAGCTAAAGAAATTAATTGAGAAACATGGCGGTAAAAATGTTGGATCTATCTCAAAAAATACGTCCTATTTATTAGGAGGAAGCAATGTCGGTCCGTCCAAAATTCAAAAAGTAGAAAAGCTGGGGATTCCAGTCATTTCCGAAGATGAATTCCTGGGAATGATTGACTAGGCACTGCCAGAAGATAAAGACAACCTATCGGATGCTGACCATTAACAGACAAGATAATCAGGAGAAGCAAGCTTTTATCAAACAAGTTTTTACATTTGATTTGCTCCGACTCGCTGTATCAAAAACAATTTGTTATTTTTGCCTCAGGCTATGAGTATAAAAGACCAATTCATCACCTGGTTGCTGAAACGCAAGCACAAACAACTGAAGCGAACTGTTCAGTTTTTTAACCTGAACCAGGTTAAAACAGCTGGCATTCTTTGGAAATCAGATGACCATCAAGTGTTTAACCAACTTAAAAAACAACTGAAAGACAGCGGTATTCTGGTCTCCAGTTTATGTTTTTCAAATCAAGCAGGATCGGTTGGCGGTGAAGCAATTTTTAGCCCGGATGATTTTTCGATGTTCGGTAAAATCAAGAATCCGGAAATTGTCAAGTTTATCAATCAAAAGTTTGACCTGCTGCTCGATATCAGCTTGAGTTCTGGGATTGAACTTCAATATTTGCGAAGCTTGTCGAAAGCGCGATTCAAAGCTGGATGGACCGAAGAACAACCCAACTATTTCGATTTGAGCATCGATGTCAGCCACCGCCAAGAGCCAGCTTACCTGGCCGAACAATTGGTTTTTTATTTAAGTGAACTAAACAAACAATCACTCGTTAATCAAAAAGTATAAGTAATCTATAATAAATACAACATGACACACCCGTTTAAAGGAGCCGGAGTTGCCTTGGTAACTCCATTTAAAGAAGATTCGTCCATTGATTTTAACAGACTAGAAGACCTTGTAGAAGATCAAATTAGCAATGGCATGGACTACCTGGTGGCTCTCGGAACAACTGCCGAAACGCCCACCTTATCTTTACAAGAACAAAAAGAAGTGGTTGCCTGCATCAAATCCAAAACGAACAAACGGGTTCCACTGGTTTTAGGTATGGGTGGCAACGACCCATACAAAGTCATGCAAAGCATCCAGAAGACTGATTTCACCGATATTGATGGAATTTTAAGTGTTACTCCTTATTACAATAAGCCCTCTCAAAAAGGTTTGCTTGAGCACTTCAAATTGGTATGTAAAACCAGTCCGGTGCCCGTTATTTTATACAATGTTCCTTCGCGTACAGGAATCAACATGGATGGAAAAACCTCGGTTGAAATTGCCCAAACTTGCCCCAATGCCATTGCGATTAAGGAAGCCTCCGGCATTTCGTCGCAAGTTTCGCGCATGGTAAAATACGCACCCGAAAGCTTTGGTGTTATCTCAGGCGACGATGTGTTGGCCTTGCCAACCATTGCCGTAGGCGGTATTGGCGTTATTTCTGTTATGGCCAATTTGCTTCCCGGTAAGCTCAGTCAAATGATTCACCTGGCTAACGATGGCAAATTTACCGAAGCCCGCGAGTTACACCTGCAAATGCTCGATTTATTCAAACTCTTATTTCGCGAAGGAAACCCTGGCGGAGTAAAAGCGGCTATGGAAATGACCGGCAAACTGAAAAATATTATTCGTCTACCGCTCATGCCGATCAGCAAAAAACTCTATGGCGAAATTGAAGTTGAACTAAAGAAATTGCTTTAAAACAAACTTCTGAAAATAGATTTAAGAGACTCGTCAACTATGGCGAGTCTTTTTTTTTAAAATTTAGATTCGAAAAGCTCGACGAAAGGCAATTCGGGGAAGATCAATAGTAGCATCAAATATTAGGTGTCCTTCTCAAGTCTTTCCGCTTGATAGGATTAGAAAATCCTACCGAGTATCGTACCGATGTGCAGTCCAATTTTTCAATTCCAGTATGGTGCGATTAAAAGTTTTTCCAGAGGTTAATCCGATAAGATTTTTCAGCATTTCAATTCCAGTATGGTGCGATTAAAAGTGTAGCGCTGATCAGTCCACCCCTCCTGTTCATACATTTCAATTCCAGTATGGTGCGATTAAAAGAAGTACAAGCAAGAAACAGGGAATGGCAATCCTGATTTCAATTCCAGTATGGTGCGATTAAAAGTTTTCATTATTGCATTAAACAGAGGAGGACACAGAAATTTCAATTCCAGTATGGTGCGATTAAAAGCAGGAGCCAGACTAAGATGGTATATATCTCTTCCTGAATTTCAATTCCAGTATGGTGCGATTAAAAGAACCATATCTGGATCAGACATAATTGATCAGATTAATTTCAATTCCAGTATGGTGCGATTAAAAGTTGAATTTAAAAACTCAGAATACGTCAGGTTCTGGCATTTCAATTCCAGTATGGTGCGATTAAAAGTCTTTCGTCAATCCCAACCGAAGCCCATGAACGAGATTTCAATTCCAGTATGGTGCGATTAAAAGTGGCTTCCGGCAGAACCTCAATGCTGTACTTCTGCCATTTCAATTCCAGTATGGTGCGATTAAAAGGATCTTTTATTTTATCTTAGTATTAAGTTATGTAACTAATTTCAATTCCAGTATGGTGCGATTAAAAGCCTGATACAATTGCATCATCTACATATCCTTTAGTATTTCAATTCCAGTATGGTGCGATTAAAAGTTCCAAAGTCCCAAGCCCCATGTTCATCAACTTTAATTTCAATTCCAGTATGGTGCGATTAAAAGGGGGTAAAGGCATGTGGTTTAAGCAAGCTGGCCGTTATTTCAATTCCAGTATGGTGCGATTAAAAGCTGAGCTTTTCCAATCTTCTCTAATCTTTCCTGACTTATTTCAATTCCAGTATGGTGCGATTAAAAGGGTCGTGCTGAGAGCTTGAGAAGTCGCTTATAGAATTTCAATTCCAGTATGGTGCGATTAAAAGCAAACAATAACCTATTCAGCTACACCTTCATTTAATATTTCAATTCCAGTATGGTGCGATTAAAAGTCAAGCCTTTGTTCAATTTTATCAACTCTATTCTCGAATTTCAATTCCAGTATGGTGCGATTAAAAGTTTATTGCACCAAAGAATGTATGCACAGGATGCAAAATTTCAATTCCAGTATGGTGCGATTAAAAGTTTGAAACAACTGTAAAATAAGGAACATAGTAATTATATTTCAATTCCAGTATGGTGCGATTAAAAGGCCTGCCCGCGTCCTCCTGCGTTGCTTGTTAGTTTATTTCAATTCCAGTATGGTGCGATTAAAAGAATTTATTCTCCATTTGAATTTGACGATCTTTACTTTATTTCAATTCCAGTATGGTGCGATTAAAAGCTTTTTTGCGCTCATTATATAGCGTGTTCGATCTATTATTTCAATTCCAGTATGGTGCGATTAAAAGTTCATCTTAGAAACGCTGTATCTGTTTACGAGCCTTTTATTTCAATTCCAGTATGGTGCGATTAAAAGGCATCCAATAAATCAGGAGCAGCGGCGATTAGCTATTTCAATTCCAGTATGGTGCGATTAAAAGCAAGATAACAGCTAACATTGAAGTTAAGACCGTTTCCTATTTCAATTCCAGTATGGTGCGATTAAAAGTGAAAATGCCTACGAGGAAAAGTTTGACTGCCTTATTTCAATTCCAGTATGGTGCGATTAAAAGCCGTTCGACGACTCAAAGAAAATAGTTCATTATCAATGAACTAAGATCGGTAAAAGTAGTCTTTTTTTAGAAATAGTTGTCGATCAATGAAACTGCATTTTCCCCCGAGGATCGACAACCCAACACAAAGCACTAGTTTTCAATACGTCAAAGAACGCAGGCCCAAACATTTATTTTTACCGAGCCTTATTGGGTTAACTCAAAAGCGCGATCGACTCCTTTCCGATTAAAGAAAAGTGTCCAGCTTTTGACGTTCATGCCCCACCACTTCCTTATCCAGCCATTTTTCTTGCCGTGTTTTAAAAATAATCAAACTATCTGTTTCTTCATCCATCAACAGCATTGCTTGTTGCTTTAGCTCCATTAGTTTTACTTCTGATATTTCCCCTTCGAAAACCGAATTCTGAATCCAGTTTAAGTATCGCCTGCAAAGTTTCAACATCTTCCCTACCCGTTTCTTACCCACATCATATACTGCTATAACATACATTACCACCACATTTTAAACGGTTTGTACTCTTGAATATCCAGCAAGTGCTTCTGTAGTTTGTAGCATTCCAGTTTAATCAAATGCTTATAACTCACCGACCGATTTAAGCTGCGGTGTTTAATCGTTTCTTCCAGCCGATCTTCAAATGCCTTAACAAAAACCTTCTTTCCATTTGCTTTTAGTGCAACTCCGCCTAATTTCTCTTCGAAATGATACGGCTGAATCATCTTTTTATTCATCACCTTAAAAATAACCCGGTCAACCAACAAGGGCTTAAACAACTCAGCCAAGTCGAGCGATAAGGAAAAACGACGGTCTCCCGGCTCGTGTAAAAAACTAACCGTTGGGTTAAGCTGAGTTTGATGAATAGCCCGCAAACACTGACTATAACACATCATGTTTCCAAATGAAATTAGTGCGTTCACCTCGTTATTGGGAGGTCGGTAGCGGCGGCCATTCATACTAAAATCGTTAATGATCAACTCGAAAGCTTCGTAATAATTCTTCCGAATATTTCCTTCAATTCCCATCAATTCGTCAATGGCTGTTGTCTGTGGTATTTTAGCAACCAATTGTTCAATCACGTCAATAATAGGAACAAGATCTTTACCCCGGCTATTGTAATACCGAAGGTTTTTGAGAATATTAAAACTGGCACCATCCAAAATACGCTGAGCCAGATCGATTCGTTTCTTCTTGTTTTGCTGAACCTTAACCTGGGCAATCAGCATTTTTCCTGAAAGCAGGGCTTCGCGCGGCATAAACGACCCCGTGTAGTTTTCGTAATAATCGAAGAAATGGATCGGAATCTGAGTCTGCCCCAGGAAATTATACGTCGCCGAATTGGCATCCAGGTTCCCAAAGCAATAGAGCTCACCCACATGCTCGACCGGTAAATAGCGAGGCTTTTGTTCATTCCCTTCCTCATCATAAGGCGTAAACTTCAGTGTATTATCACGCCGTTGCAAGCGACCGGGATTAAAGAGGTAATAAGTCTTTTTCATATGTCTTGAACTATGATTTTACTGATTGCTTGATGGGCTATGATTTCATTTTCAAGATGAAATCCTATTGTTCTTTTTTCTTGATTCAGGTTTTGCAACACCAGATTGAAGCCACCGTGCTGTAATGAATCGTATTTCTCTCCTTAATCATCGTATTCTTATCATCATTTTGTTATAGTTCAGGTCTCCCCGCTCCAGCAAAAATCAAAATAGCTACAGTTTTTGCACCGGCTTTTAGGAATCCGCTCCGGGCACTGCTCATAATGGATAATAGTATCGATTTTCTCGAGCATTTCCCTAATTACCTCCCTGTCAGGAATACTTAGCAACACTTCAGTGGTTTTATGCAAGCGTGGATATTCCAACAAGCCTGTAACTCCGGTTATTCCGTTCTGATCCAACACATACAGGTAATACTTAACCTGCCATTCATGAGCCTCCTCGTGTTTATCCGATTTTTTCAATTCATGCACCACCTTGTTTTTAGTATCATAGTAGTCGATTTTAATGCCATCCAACTCAATTTCCTGGTATTTCTCGCTGCGGCGCGGATAGGAAGTTTCGTGCAGCAACTTTCCTTCGTAAACCAAATCAGAAGTCGATTCCATATTGATGCCATTGGCAAACAGCCACAATTTACGGTGGCAAATGAGGTAGTAGTTGAAGTGGGTTCCGGTGATACGCATAAGGTTGATTTTTTTAAATTTTCTCAAACATGCCGCATTTAAAATCGTTGTCATTTCGCTGGTCGAACCGGTTCATCAGGCACAACAGATTTTCCTCAGGCTCGTCATCCTGGTACATTTTGCAAATGACACATAGGCTGGGAAGAGGGATAGATTCTGGTTCAATCGGATTGCCGTCATCATCGAATAAACCACCTTTGAAATCCGGGAAAGCTTCCGGCTCCTGCCGTCGACTGATGATTTCATCCAACTCGTTTTCGTCTTCAAGCAGTTGTTCGATGTAACGTTTCATAAAATCTTATTTTTTCAGGTAATAAGATGTGGTGTTCCCATGTCTAATTTAAAAAGCTATTCGTTTACTTGCACTTCAAAAACCCCGAGCATCGGGCAATCTTTCTTCTTCCCACATACGGTCAATGGAAAAGACGCTTTTTAGCAGCTCCCGTACTCCATCCAGATCAACCTCTTTTGAATCCCATATTTCGTCATCATCGAGGTACAACCATTCCCTCATCTCGGCATGTTCCGGATGTTTTGGATCAGCAAGGATCTGTTTGAGGTTCTCATAGCCTAATGGGCCGCCACAGTCTTCGGGCGGGCATTTTCCTTTGCCATCAATACACTCAGGAGTGCTAATTTTTTTAGTCAGAATTTTTTCCAAAACAATCCGGTGTTTCCAACCATCACCAAAGTCGTAGAGATAAGAAATACGCTGCCCTTCTTCAGTAAAAATATCTGACAAACGGGTTTCATCAGCCTCCATCGTTGTTCCCGGATCATCAAATTCGTCACCCTCTTTTATCAGCGGATAAGTTCCGTAACTACCAGAGTTAAATTGATAAAGGTGCATATCCTCCCACCCGAAACAATCCTGAATAAGCATATGGAAAAAGCCAAAGGTGTAATGCGACGGAACAACGATTCGGCGCCAAACCGGTGGCTTCGAAATGTTTTCGATCTGAACCTTAAACTGTAAGCCTAAACTGCTTTGCTGCAACATTTCCCTCAATTCGTCCTCATTCCCATCGTCTTCCCCAAACAGATCGCCCGCTTCGTCAATAAACTTAAAATTGCCAGGGCCGGCAGTCTTCTCCAGCTGGGCAAGTATCCGATTCGCTTCTTCATCCCTATCAAAGGGCCCCCTCACATACATCGGCTGTCCCTGGTATCCACACTCAATTTCAATCAGTTCAACAGCATCATTATCTTCTCTCAGGAAATACTGCATGGTCGAGCTAAAGTCTTTACAAGGCTTAAAGCCATAATCATCAGCAAACTCAAGCGCAGCAAATATCACATTGTGTGCCAGGGTGTAGTCCACCGCTTGAAGTTCGATAGACTCGTGCATATACTCAAGCAACTCCTTGTATTCGTAGACCGGTATATTAAATTTGAAATGAGCATCTTTTACCCCCAAACAGAGTAAATCAACCAAATAAAAGCCAACCGTAAAGTTACCGTTCGTGTGTTTGCGACTGATAACAATACTCACTTTTTTCTCCTCTTCCCACCCCTGGCTAATGAAACACTCATGAACCGGCAAATTGCGCGCCCGCTGCCTGATGTATTTCTCCGGGCTAAGCATTTGTACAACCTTTCCCTTCTTCTTCTGAGCCATATTCTGATTTCTTTTTTAGGTTTTGCCTTAAAGTTAAAGCAAAAAATCAAACTTGATTTCTTAATCCTGACAGGATTTGAGCCTGCCAGGATTAGAATGCATTTTATTGAGCTTTTACCAACTGATTTTCATAGTCAAAAGCTCTCATTAAATCGATCAGTTTTTGCTCTGCTTTTTCAAGGGCGTCGGCTGTTTCTTTTTTAGTCCTGATATAACCACCTGCGGCGAGGGAAACAAAAGAATCAACACCATTCATCTCTTCCTCAATAATTGGTACTGCCTTGTTTTCTTCTTCCTCTTTAAGTTTTGCTCGAATACTGCCTGCTATTCTATTAGCATTGTCTGAAATCGAAACAGCCAAGGTTTCCATTAAGCTAAACGTGCGCGATTGGTTCGATGTAATAGTCCAATTGATAATAGCATGAGCCAATGCCGGAATTAACCTTTCTCTCACTTCTATTGGAGCAACCAAACAAGTACCAAAAACAGCAGAGGTCTCTTCCCAGCCTGCTTCGCGAAGTTTAGCTTCTGTTTCAGCAGTAATTTCAGGTTCTAATTTGTTAAGCACGACACAGAAAAGGCGACGCAGGTCAATGGCGATGTCCTGAACGAAGAGACCTGTTGCTATTCGACTTGGTTTCAAATATTTACTTATTAAACTAACTTGCGAATCACTATTTGACAAGAAGGCATCAATTTGTTCATCATTTAATTCATTGCCATTTGAATCTTTAACTACAACAATATTATTACTCCTCTCTCTTCTATCAAAAGTTCCTGTAAACGTTTTTGTACCCGCGAGTAATGGATGTAAGCCCCTCATTGCAGAAATAGACAAAGGACTTCTTCTTTTAAGAACTTTTGTATCTCCACCTTTTTCAGCTTTCATCCAGCCTCCAAATAATTGGTCAAAATATTCTGGATTACATGTACCAAATACTTCTCCTTCTCCATCAAATTCCATTTTCTTTTTTGCACTATTCATTTTAACTTTTGAGATAAAAGTTATTGGAGACATTTGCTCATTTAAACATTTCCCTATACTTTCTAATAATGAACGCTTGACCTGTTGTCCACTAGAAAAAGGAATCCATCTGTCAAATTGAGGATCGTAATACTGTTTTTGACCATCTGCAACACAAAACACAGTATGTTCTGCTCTTTTTAATGTTCTGATATAAATTGTACTCATGATAAATATTTTAAAGGTTTATTGATTTGCTAATCGTTCTTGATATGTAAATTCAATTTTAATAAGGATGAATAAGTATTGAAAGTCTTCGTCATTTAATAGGTAAGCTCTATTACTTAAATCTTTCAACACCTTTGTGTTATCATCGGAAACAACTTTTATTAATTCGTTTAATTCAATTAAAAATTGTTTTCTTCCTTTAGCTTTAAAAAGCTTTTCTTCAATTTGCTTTTTCTCAACTCTAGCCTCTTGTTTATGGGCGAGTAATACTTTTGCAACCTCTTCTGAGTATTTGAGGTTTTCTTCTTTGTTTTTTGTAATCATAGCTAATAACCAGGTTTTATATGTTTGAAATTTTATTATATTCTCATAATCTTTTTCTTGCACTTTCTTGTTTGTCTCTTCGTCTTTTTGGGGTTTTGGTTTGGTGAGTTTTAATTCTTTCAAATTGCCATACTTATCCCTTAATGTTGATGGCTCTAGTGCTTTTAGCCCAATAACTCCAAAACTGCAAGCCCTTCGAAATTCAAGACCAAAAATTTCCTCGTATTTTGATGCATTATTTAATGCTGAATTTTCTCCAAATAATTTGATATATAGTTTTTTGAGTCGAGTTGCTGAGTTGAAATAAAACGGAGTGAATCCTATTGTTGTGTTCCCTTTGGGGCCTAAACTATAGATATATCCAAGTTGTTTCTTTTCAGGGAATTTATTTGAAAGACTAAAAAAGAGATTGGTCCATTTCAACATTTTCACTTCAACTACTGAAGCATCTACATTAAAGACACCAATTTCATGTAAATAAGAAAAATCAAAATCCTCTCGAAATAACCTATCATTAAAAGAGAAGTTTAACCATTGTGCGTTCCATGCTTCAATCTGATTCCCTCTAAATTTGGGAATAGAAACATCATTTAAAAATTCTCTATAGTGTTTCCATCCTTCAAAAATTTGCCATAAAATTTCTTCTTCTTCAAAATATATACTCAGAGCACCTTTAAGACAAATTCCAAATCCACTACCTATCCATGATAAATACTTATCTTCAGTATTGTATGGTAATTCAATATTTGTAGTTTGTCCTGAGTATTTTGCAAACTCCGTGTCTTCTGAAGCTGAAAAACCAATTGCAATGCTTCCATCAAATCTTTGAGATTCAATTTCTTTAATAGTATTAGAAATTCTTTCTTCACGTTCTTCACTTGAAGGGGTAATTCCTTTTTTCCAAGATATTTTAGGATTTTCAAGAGGTGAATTTCCTCCGGTCATCATATATTTGGGATGGTCGAAAAATAATGGAACATATATTTCTTCAAAAAAACTCTTTGCTGAAATTGTGCTGTATGTTCTCTTCTTATACGTTTCTAAAAATGTGCGTCCTATTGTTGCTGCTATCATTTCATTGTGTTTTTATAAGAATGAATAACTGGTGTCGTAATATTCTGGCTTGGCTAAATCTTGCTGGAAGCCGGTTTCGGTGTTGTATGATTTGTCGGGTATAGTAAATGGGCGCGAACCATAGTTAAGTTGTCGCAAATCTTTTACTACCCAATAACGGGTTGATAAGGTCATTTTTGCCCGTTCTTCGTAATTAGCTTCCTGATACTTTTCTTCGTCTGCTTCGCAAATGCAATTCACACTGTCAATTTCAAGTAAATCCAATAACAAAGCTTTTGAGTTGTGCGTTAGTGGTGCAATACTCCACTTTCCGCTTTCCTTAAAAACAGAATGGTTCTCTATTTTCAGGAAATCAATTTCAGTAAAAACATTATCGATTTTCAGTTGGAGTTCTGTTTCTTTTAATAGTTCACCATCTGGAAGTTCTTTATAGCTCCGTTTAATTATTTCTAAATTGTATGGCAATGCTTCTTTTTCATTTTCGGGCGGTGCAATTACATAAATGGGTTTGTAATGCCCAATGGTTTCCGGTGTCCGTTTACGGTTTACACGTCCAAAACGCTGAATAAGTGCATCGAGAGGTGCAGCTTCAGTTATCATTATGTCGAAACTGATGTCGAGACTAACTTCAACAACCTGCGTAGAAACCACGATACAAGCTTTGTTTGATGTACTAAAATTTCCATTCGACTTTCCATCTTCATCCAATCCCATTAGTAGTTGTTCTTTTTTATCACGATCCGATTTTGTAAATCGACTATGTAAAAGGAGTATAGGAACATCCGGGTATTTCGATTGGCATATTTCGTACTGCTTTTGTGCATTTTGCACACGGTTACAAACGAGTAATATTTTCTTGTCCTCTCCTATGGCATTGTCCACAATTAAGCTTGATTTATCCCACGAGTCAACTTTGTGTATTTCGTGACGATTAAATTTTTCAAGCTCGCCGTCTTCCAACTTTACTTCCAGCACGTTTTCTTTTCCGAGTATGTCAATAATCTTGTTGTACAAAATAGATGGCATTGTAGCTGTCCCTACATGAACCCGGCAATTTAAATAATCAAGTACCTGAATAATTTTCAAAACAATAGCACGGGTAATATCAGTATAAGTATGGATTTCGTCCAATATTACATCGCAGCCTTTAATATCCGCAATCATTGCCTCATATCCATTTGTGCCAAATGCAATAGCGGCAATTTGATGAGGAGTAAGAACCTTGATACTTGAGCCAACATGTCCCTGAATAATCTTTTCTTCCTTGGTAGTTCCTTTTGCCGAAATGGAAGAAGAAGCATGAAGCAAACGAATATCCAGATTAGGATTATCTTTTTCTAAATCATGTTTAACCCGATTGTACATGGCATTAATCGACGCCTGAAATGGTAAGGTATAAAATACCCGACCTTTACATCTTCGGAATAAAAAATCGGTTTTACCTGCTCCCGTACAAGCCACTAGCATTGTGTGCTTTTTATCAGAATAAGCACTTTTTGATGAAAGCGGATAAAGCTCGTGTTTTCTGTTAAAAAAATTCAGGTTCGATTTTCTAAACAACTTGTCTAAATATGGTTTATAATTTTCAGGAAGAGCCGAGGCAAAGTGGTCGGCTGCCATTAATAATCCCCGCCATGCGGAATAGCCACGTTCTTTTATTTTTGATTCACAATATTCATATACTTTAAAGAAATTTTGCTCGGCTTCCTTTTTCGATATTTCCCTTGTTGGAATACCAAAGGCTTTGAGAATTTTCAGAGCTTCTGGCATCCATGCTTCCCAATCTTGCAAGTGGAATTCAATAATTTCATCCTCCCAGTTTTGAAATAAATCCACAATTCCTTTTTCCCGTGCATCCTTAAACATGGACTTATGGTGGGCAATCACCATATCCATTAATTGAGGTTGAATTTGTTCCTCAAAAAGTGACAAAAAGAAACAGGATGCTATTTCATGGCGAAATGGTTTGTCCGAATCCCTCCTTTTATAAGTCTGGGTAAGTCGTTTTTGAAAGATGGTACTTGCTTTGCCAATATCATGCAGGATAGCCCCATAACGGGCAACTTGAGGATCCATATTCAGGTAATCTGCCACCTTCTCAATTACGGTTGCTACATCATCCAAATGGGTAAACAATGGAGTTTCCTCTGGTTTTCCTTTGGCTTTTAGGTGTGGGCATATTATAATCATCTCTGTTATTTATTAATTGGGCTTTCAGCCCGTTTTCGGATAATTGATTTTTTCTATTCCCAAGGCGTTGCCATTGGGCTGAATTGAATAAGCCTTTCAGGCAATTTAGATCATTAGACACAGGCTGAAAGCCCAACTAATTTCAGCCCAGGGCGAAACCCTGGGTATTGTGGGCAACACATCAAACAACCGCCCTGAAAGGGCAAATCAATCCTTCCATAAATAACGCTCATCGAAATCAATTCCATATTCTTTTAAAAACATCAGGTATTCCTCCTTAAATGACATCCTTTTATGATGTTCCTCCTGATTCTCGATGTAGCGTTTTGTTTTATCGTATACCGATGGACTAACTGAAAAACCGCCATAACCGCCTTGCCATGCAAACAATTCATAATATCCATTAAGCGTCTTAATCCACCGACTGCTATGTCGTTTTATTTCTTCTACAAGTTTTGCCAGAGAAATATTCTTCGACATCACACATAAAATATGAACATGATCTTCTGTGCCATTTATAATTATTGGTATCGAGTCATTCGATTTAAGAACAGAGCCCAAATAGGCGTAAAGTTTGAGGTTTTCTGTTCCCCGGATTTTGACTGAACCGGATTTGATATGAAAAATCAAATGCACAAATAATTTGGATAATGACTGTGCCATCGTAATTCTTTTAATAGTTACTTTTTACTGGTGTGCCAACAACTTTTAAATATCCATACATTGGTTCGTTGTTTTTTAATCGGTTATAACCAACAAGAAACGATTCTTCAGTTCTTTCGAAAACCAATTCAAACCCAGCAAACAGCTCCTCATTTGAATCAAATTCTTCCTGAGTAGTTTCCACTATTTCGCCATCGGGATAAAGCATATCTTCATTTCTGCAAAGACAAATGTGTTCACCAGATGCTTTTTGTGCATCTTCTTTATTGCCAAAAGCCACCCATAAAACAGGTTCAATAAAAACACCTCTGACTAAAATTGCATAAGGTCGATGATAGCCTTTTTCATCACCACCACTTTTTTTGTTCCACCCCCTTGGTTGAATTTGCTCTTGCTGTTGAGAGACTTGTTTGTAGCTTAACCGATGTCCAACTATTTTCTTTATTTCTCCATCATCATTTTTTAGTAATTCAGGAAAAAGCTTCCGTTCAATTCCTGCCACAATCGAAGGGGTTAAAAACTGCTGGCTGTACGTTTCGCTATCCCGAACTGCGGTCCAAGGCTTAATAAAACCAAAGGGACCTGTATATTTTACTGCATAAAGCATGTTAACCTCCTTTTATTTTATAGCTCCAAACCCAATTCCCGTTGAATTTCCAAGTCCTACATTCCAGGCAAATAGCTTTGTTTCGGGTTTGCCTTCGATGATTACCGGACACCAACTGGCTCGGTTTTGTACACCATTGTAGGTTATTTTCTTGGTGCCTGCTTTAGGATATTTATCTTCAAACCAAATTCGAAATGATTCATCATTTATTCCAGCCTTTTTCATCTTTGTAAGCAGGGTCTCCTGAAGACAAGTGTTGGCACGTAGGTCATCATAGGTAATGTGGTCTACCCTTTCGCCATCCTTTCGTTTTATGAAAATAGGGCTTGCGACAAAAAATAATTCGCGGGCCGAAAAGTCAGGATCTTCCTGAAGTATAATTTCCTCTACCTGCAGGCCATGAAACAAGCTTGAATCTTTCTGGATTCCTGCAATGAGCTTTTTAATCAATTCTTGTTCATGAGAACTAAAGAAAAATGAAGTTCCTTTTTCGAATTTCAAACCATCAGAAGTCGCTCTTCCTCTTTCGAGCCTTGAAAATGAGTATAGTGAAACACGTCCATGTTCTTTATTCCATCCCAACCACTTATGGATAGCTCCAGTTAGCAAAGGCTGATGATCAAATGGAATGAGCTCGCCTGTAGTCTTAATTTTTAAATGTATCCTCATATTTTTTCATTTTTGTTTTTTGCGCTGAAAACACATCGCCTGTTGGCCTCGTCAGCCAGTTATAGTCAATCGTCTTGTAATTTTGTTTCATATTGTTTCGCTATTAATCCCGTCAGGTTTTAGAAAGCTGTTAGGATTAGGTGTTATTAAATTTCCAGCCATTTTTCCATTTCAAATACGTCCACCTTTTGGTTATGCATTGTTTTAAAGTTCGCCTTATCATCAAACCACCCGATTACAGCTTTGCGGTGCAATTTGCTTGGTTTCATGGAAATACAGCTTAGGTAGCTGCTCCAAGGGTATTCGACCGGATGTTCGCAAAAGCCATGGTGAACGGGATTGTTGTGGATGTAAAGAATGATGTCGCGCAGGTAGGCTTTATTGTCGATAAGTTTTCGTTTAAAAGGCCTTTCGAACAGGGCTCCGCGCGTTTTATGGTATTTATTGTAAGCCTGGGCGTAGGCATTAAATAATTTCGAAAACTGTTGCGAAGGAGTACCTATTTTCAAGGAGTTGTCGTTTTTATCCCTGATAGGGTTCAGAACCCTGTCAGGGGTAGGAGAAGCAACAACTTCCTCTTCCTCTTTTATCCGCACCAATAAGTGAAAATGGTTTTTCATCAACACCCAGGCATAAGTCCGGGCTATTGGCGAAATGTATTTATCGTACAAGGCCAAAAAATAGTCGTAGTTGTTGCTATCCCGAAACAGGTCGCGCCCGCCTACCCCATGGCTGTAAATGTGATAAATCCCTCGGTGTTTAAGTTGTTCAAACTGTTGCATCGTTTCCTTTTTATCCTCTCCTTTTTAATCCTGACAGGTTTCCTAAACCTGTCAGGATTGCAATAAACCTAATAATCCACCACAATGCGGGCTTTCTCGTAGCCGGCGTAGAGTGCCGGGTCGCGCCGTTTAAAGATTTTCATGAGGTTGTCGAGCTGGTTGGTCAGCAAGTTGCTGGCTTCCGAAAACAGCTCTTCGAGGGTGAGGGTAGCCACGCCCGATTTAATCTGGTACTCGCGGGGCAGCCCACTCATTTCCAGAAAGCGGTCGTAATCGGCCTGCAGGTCGGCAAGTTGTTCGGCGGTAAGTCCATAGCCATCGGTAAGAGCCTGCTGGTGCTCGGTAGCTGCATCTATAATCAGTTTAATCTGCCGCAGCATGTCGTCGTTCTTCATCTTAAACAGGTCGGAGGCACTTTGCCCCATAGTTTGCTCCAGGGCCTTGTCACCGGTCATTACAGCAAACACCTCAACCATGTCGTTCAGAATATCGCCTTTCTGACTGATGGTGCGTTTCAGTTCGGTTTTCATCTTCCCGGCGTTTACCTGTGCCTTTAGCTGCTCGGCTGCGGCCACATCAATGGCCTGGTTTACTTCACTCAGCTTGTTTTTTACTTCGCCAATTTTGGCAACGCTCTGCCATAGCGGCGATTTTTCGTCGAGGTAGCTTAAAGTTGCCTCAATCATGTTCTTACGATTAATCTGCGTTTGTTTCATAGTCTATCATTTTAATTAGTAATTCACCGAATTCCGGCCTTTCGATCCGGTTAGCGGCTATTTCGGTTTTATCATCAGGCGTTTCGGTGCAGTCCGCACGAATTTCCATTCAATCCGCAAGCATTTCCATATCATTCGCTGGTATTTCGGATCGATCCGACAGTATTTCCGTGCAATTCGGATTCATTTCGGTGCCAATCGCGGCCATTTCGGTTCGAGCCGGGCAAAAAGTCGGTAGGAACAGTTTCGACCCACCCAAAACCACTCGAACTTTTTTCGCTCACCCCGGCATTCCATATCATTTGGTGAAGCTCGACCGGAGCCGTTAGTTGAAAGTCGAACAGGTTGCCCACCACACGCGTCTCGCGGTGTTGACCATTCTTTATTTTGAATCCACCTCGCTTGTACTTTTCCGAGGGTTTAAAATGTAGTTGATCCAAGTCAATCAACTTGTTGCGTGTGTTTTTAAATTTTTCAACCAGGTGCTTTACTGAATAATATATGAATTCATTATCAACTGGCGATAGGTACTTCGGATGCTTACGCCCTTCCATTTTCAGGCTAACCACCCAAGGCGTTTGCAAACGGTAGTGGATGGTTTCAGTAAAATCCGGCTCGGGTAAAGCCTCCACGCCTGTCACTTTAAAATCGATGCCATTGAATTTATCACCCAGATAAAATTCCTGACTCATAAATAAGCCTTTTATAAAATGAGTGGCTGCCTCCGTAGTATCGAAACTAATTTGCAGGGTAATTTCCTGTTTCCTGAGTTCAAACAGTTTCTTTTCTTTCCATAAAATGGGGCTTCCAAAATTCAGCCACGAAAAACAAAACAGTTTATATAGCTTTGTTTCACTGGCTCCGTAGCCTTTTTCGTGCAAAAAACCAGCGAAATCCCTATCCGCTTGATGAAGTACTTTGTAGATCCAGGCACTGATGTAATACTGATAATCCATGGGCAACATGCGCTGCTTGCTGGTGCGGTTAATGGTAATTTGAAATCTCATACTGATGCGATTATTAAGTTTATTGTTTATGTCGATTACTGTTTTTCCAGCTGTTTTAAAAATACCACCACGCCCAACTGATCTTCAGGCGTAGCTGTTTGGTCAATGTATTGAACCCTCGTTTCGAAGATATGGTGTCCGGCCTCCAGCAACTTGGCCAGCGAATAATTGGACGAACGAGGGACGTACCCAAGTTTGTAACCACCATAATAAATGGCTACAGCCAGCGGATCGTATTTATTGTCCGGCTCCGCTTTCAGCTCCAGTTCAGTACCAATTTTCAGTTTGTCAAAAATCAATACTCCTTCGTAGTAGCTAAATCCTGCTACCGCAAAATGTTTGTAATGTATCCGTTCCATAGGCTTATTTTTTGTTTCTACTCAAATTTCGCCCAAGAAACTGTCAACTCATGTCATTAGCTATTTTTTCAACCCGCTTTTTTAAAAAGAGCCTGAACTCCTGTGGTTCAAGCACCTCCACCTCATTGCCAAGTCCTAATACAAAACGGCCAACCCCTTCGAAACTACAAACAGGCGCTTCAAACAAAAATTGATGCTCATTTAGTGCCTGGATGTATTCTTCAGCTAAAGGGTATTCTTCTTTCAATAATTCGCAAGCCCGAATGGAAAGCATCAGCTTCACCTCCACTTGCTGGTTTGAGCTTATCCGAAAAACATCCATGGGCAGCTTTCGATGGTTCGATTCATTTTCCCAGGGTTCATTCAGTACCTGCACCGAGGTAATTCGTGTGTTTTTGAAGGTTTTACAAGTATTATCTTCCAAGTCATAAGCCCAGGTAGCCACATAGCTAGTCGTAAACTCAAAAGGCTCCACCAGGCGGTCTTTTTTATCGCTGCTATTGGCCGAGTAATAATCGTGAAGGATCACCTTCTTTCGGGTTTTTATGGCTTGCATGAGGTGGTGGATGTTTTCTGAATTTTCTTTCTTAACGATGGTGTCTGCTACACGGTCGAAATCGTACAAGGCATACAATTTTCGAATCAGATTTTGTTTCAGTAGGTTTTCATCGCTAATGGAATGAATGGCTTTTTGAAGAATGTAAGCCTCTTCTTTCGAAAAATGAAGCAATTCGCTGATCTCGCAAAAATACGGCGAATCTTTATCAATATAATAATAGCCATCAATCGGTTTGGGAATAATAAAGCCAGCCTCCCTAAAGCTTTGAATGTATCGAAAAGCTGTTCGTTCGGAGATAGTAAACCGATCAGATATTTCAGAAAGTCGGCGTCGGATTCCACTGGAAAGGAAAATCATCATCTCCAACATTCGTTGTAATTTATGCTGATCACTCATTGCTTTTATGTTTTCAGGTCAGACACTTACTGCCTTGAAAACATAAATATACTAATTTTCACTATCGACATATGCCCAATATCGGCAAAACGTACTATGTTTAGTAACAGTTTTCCAGAGCGTACCGTACTTTAACCGATTGTTTTATTGGCTTAACGCATAACGACCGCTGAAACCTTCCAGGACGCAGCAGCAAACCAATCATAACGTATTGACATGAAAAAGTATTTAATTTGATGGTTATCCATGCAAACTGCATTCAAACCACCTTCACAATCTATAATTGATAAACTGACTGACTATAGTGTACGCCAGAACTTCAACCCATGAATGGCATAAAAATAAAAATTCTTCCTAGCCGCGACTAGGAAGAATTTTTATAAACTAAAATACGAGTACCGTTTTGTACTTAAGACCAGCTTACTCTTTCGCTTTTACTTTTGTTGCAGCCAGGTCCATATCACCTTCAGACGATTTTACGGTTCCTGTCATTTTTTGGTCTTTAACTTTTACACTAAGATTGATATATTCATAATCCACGTACAATCCGCATTTAAAAACCCCATCAGTAAACGTCAAATCTTTCAGTTGAATTTTGTACCCATCAGCAAACTTAACTTCTCCAGCTAGTTTATCTTCCTTTTCGGAGATAATTATAGTACCTTTTTCGTAGCCATAAGGAGCCGAAGGAACCTGGAAAGCCCATTCGCCAATTACCTCTTTAGCGGAGGTAGTTCCTAAACTTTTTCCTGACATAGGAATAATCGCAATCATAAAAATAAACACCAATAACTTTTTCATTCTATTTGATTTAAAAGATTAACTGATGCAAAAGTGATTGAGATTTTTCTTTTATCAAAAATTTAGGGTTTAAGCCCGCTATTTGGGGCTAAACAGACTCTTGCTGGGATAAAAAGTCTAAAAACAGGGATGAATATTTCTCAGAAACAGGTATTATTTTATCATGATGACTTAGTTTGAGCTGTAATTTTTTCCCATTTAGCTGAACCATCTCAATTTGATTCCAGTTCACAATAAACGAACGATGACAACGAACCACCCTGTTTTTAGCGAGCATCTCTTCCACCCTCTTGAGCGAGTTCCTCAGAAGTTTCCGCTGTACTTTCGCTTCAGCCCAATAATACACCGAAATATAATTATCGGTCGATTCCAGAAAGAGCACATCTTGTGTTCGGAGTGAGAATTTTATCCGGTTATATTCATCTTTAAAAACCAGCATCTCCTTTTTTTCCGGATTACCTATTTTATCTTTCAGCATTCTGATTTCTGCACGTTGATTTTTATAATAAATAATAAACAGAGAGAACGAATAAGGCAGCAGAATTCCGAGCAAGGTGTACTTTAACGAAAAAACAAAATCATTGATAAAATTACCTATCGGGTTTCCGTACAGAAAAATGTAGACCAGGCTAATCAATAAGATTTCAATAAGAAGCCAAATGACATAACTTTTTATACTGAAAGCATTCACCTTAAACAATTTCCGCAAAGGAAACTGGGTAAACAAAAGCACTAAAGACACAATCAGTCCGTAACTTGAAAGTCGAATGAATTGAATAAAGCCCGAATCGGAAAACCAACGATTAATATTAAACGGGACAAACACATTGATATACAACACACTGAATAACAAGCAGATTAAAATCAAAAGGTATCGATCCGACTTTTGATCAAGAAGTGTAAACCTTTTATTTAAAAAATTGAAACGCAAAAAAGTCAAGTCCATTGAATTTGTCATAAAAAGAGAGTAATGACTAAATATAGATAAAAAATCGCCCACCAAACAACGATAATCCCATTTCGCACAAATTTAAAACGAAACAAACGCCAAAAACCAATACGCATTTAGCATCCGCTCTTTTATCAAATCGCCAAACACGTTCCTATCTGACAGGAAAAGCCTAAGCAGACCGACTTTCTACTGACTATATGTGGACAGAAATACCAACAAAGTAATTATCTTTAACGGCTTCAATTAATAACAAACTACGTATTAACTCAACCTACCATGACAATAAAACGATTTGTTTCTCTATTAATCCTCTTTGTCACATTCCTAAGCACGCCAAGTGCCCAGGAAGTCGTAAATCTAAACAAGCTCGACATCACCAAAGCACAACAGACCTACAGTGCTCCATCCAAAAATCTGTCGGTTACCGGAGAGCAATTATCGATTGCCGGCGAAAAATTCAAAGAAGGCATTGGCGTTCATTCGCGCTCTGTGATCAAGTTAAAAATGAACAATGGCAGTCGTTTTACAGCTAAGGTTGGCGTAAACGATTCGCAGATTAATTACCAGGCAAAAACCATTGAAACAATTCCCTTAGCCGATGGGAAACGGGTATTTTACAACATTACAAATAACCAAAAGCAGTTTATAGGCATTGAAGGGAAAGACGGACAGGTGGATCAGGGCAGCGTTGTGTTTAAGCTCATTCATAATGGAAAAGAAATATACAACAGCGGCATTATGCGAAAAGGTGACCATGCAAAAGAAATCGATTTGCCGGTCAAAAGAGGCATCCTTGAGCTGGTCGTTGACGACGCCGGAGATAGCGAAAGTGGCGACCATGCCGTGTGGATCAATCCTCAAATCGAATACTTTGAAATTGCACCAACCATTGCAGAAGCCGATTATGTTGAGAACATTGAACAAGACGGAGCAACAAAAAGACAGCTGGAAAAACAGATCAGCCAATTGCCAGAAATGAACTATCCACTGTCTCAACCGGGGTACGACTGGCTAATCGATAATTCGAAAGCCAGAGCTGGAGTTTTCCGCGCAAACGACAATAAAGACCTGGTGCTTTCCAATGGCCTGGTAGCCCGTGTATTTCGTCTTTCGCCCAACCTGGCCACCATCGACTACATGAACCAAATGACAGGGGAAAGCATGCTGCGGGCGGTGTCCAACGAAGGTACGCTTACCATTGATGGGAAAACCCACACTATCGGTGGACTTAGTTCGCAACCAGAATATGCTTACACCCTGATGAGCTGGGTTGATCAGCTTGCAGCTACTCCAAATGCTTTTCAGGTTCATGCGTTTGAAGTGAACGATTTGGAAGACCGCATGCCGTGGAAGCGGGTGCGCTGGGCTGCCAACGATCAAATGCCTACCGGGAAAGAGCTGGTATTTACCCTGACAAAAAACGACATTGTTGTTAAAGTGCACTTCGCCCTTTACGATGGTATTCCAACCATCAGCAAATGGGTTGAAGTGATTAATAATGGTAACTTGCTGGTTCAGCTCAATCAATTCAAGCTTGAGCAACTGGCAATGGTTGAAGGAGAAAGTCTGGTTGGCATACCCGAAGAGTGGATCAAACCCAACATTCACATCGAAACAGATTATGCTTTTGGCGGAATGCAGCAGCGAAATTCTGATGTTACCACTTACTGGCAACCGGATCCGAACTACACCTCACAAGCCAACTATCCGCTGCAAACACCGTGTTTGCTCGAAGTAAAGCCACCTCTGGGCCCGGAAACCGCTGTTTTGCCGGGAGAGTCGCTAACAACCTTCAGGGTTTGGGAAACGCTTATGGATACGCGCGATCGGGAAAGACAAGGGTTGTTTATCCGAAAAATGTACCGCACTATTTCTCCTTGGACTACCGAAAATCCTATCTTTTTACACCTGACTAATTCGAAAGAAGAAGTGGTTAAAAAAGCCATTGACCAATGCGCTGAAGTAGGCTACGAAATGGTGATTTTGAGTTTCGGAAGCGGAGTGAACATGGAAGATGAGTCGGGAAAAAACTATGCTTACTTCCGAAAATTAGTTGAGTATGCCAACGCCAAAGGGATTGAGTTGGGCGGTTACTCTTTGCTGTCGAGCCGTTGGATCAGCGATGAGGTGGATGTGATCAACCCAAAAACGGGAAAACGTGGAGGAATGATTTTCGGTTCATCACCTTGCCTGAGCAGCGAGTGGGGCTACAACTACTTTCGAAAAATCAAGAAGTTCTACGAGAATACCGGCATGAGCGTTTTTGAAAACGATGGTTCTTATCCGGGGAATGTGTGTGCCTCAACCAAGCATGCCTATCACAACGGGCTGGGTGATTCGCAATGGAAACAATATGCTCAAATTCAGGGCTTGTACCAATGGATGCGCAGCGAAGGCGTTTACATGAATATACCCGATTTTTACGTCAACGCAGGATCGAATAAAACAGGCATTGGCTATCGGGAAGTGAACTGGTCGTTGCCGCGCGAACGACAGCTAATGTTGGGACGCCAGAATATTTACGATGGTTTGTGGGATCGAATCCCAAGCATGTGCTGGACGTTCACCCCACTCACTCAGTATCACGGCGGAGGTGCAGCCGCTACCATTGAGCCTTTGAAAGATCACCTGGATGCTTACGAAAACCAGATGATGCAAAACTATGGTTCAGGAGTTCAATCGTGCTACCGGGGACCACGTTTGTACGATGCTCCCGAAACCAAAGAGCTTGTTGAGAGTGTAATTGATTGGTATAAAAAATACCGTCATATTCTGAACAGTGACCTGATCCACCTGCGTCGCCCGTCAGGAAAAGACTGGGATGGCTTTCTGCATGTCAACCCTCAGCTGAAAGAAAAAGGGCTGGCCATGTTTTTCAATCCAACCAATGAAGATATGGTGCGTGAAATAACCTTACCGCTTTACTATACCGGCTTGACAAAAACAGCCACAATTAGGAAAAAGGAAGGGAAAGCCCGTCAATATAAATTAACCCGGGAATACGAAGTGAAACTAAATATTACCATTCCGGCGAATTCATACAATTGGTTGGTGATTGAGTAAACACCTTCCACTTTGTTTTCACAAAAAGAAATCCCCATCCTCTTTAAAAATCAAGAAGATGGGGATTTTATATTGATTCAAACCCACGGGAAAAGGATATCAGTGTTAGCCGATAAGATCTCCCCGCTAAAAAATTACTCTCCGCTCCATCGTTAGAAGCTAAGCACCATCTTTTTCATCTGCTGATTGCGCATCACCGAAACCTCTAGTCTTTGCCCATCCCTATTTTCTTTAATTACACGAAGTAACTCTTCAAAATTTTTAATACTTTTTCCTTCGCAAGCAACAATTACATCGCTGGCTTTAAACCCTTTTTCAGCCAATTCTGAATCCGCCGGTACTTCCAGCAACAACACGCCACTCATGGATGAAAGCCCGTTTGCTGACTGCTCGCCCAGCGTTTCAATATTCTTTACTTTACCGCCTAACCAGCTATCGATTTTCCCGATCATGCTGTTTTCGGAAATAACAATCCGAGGTGTTTCAGGGGTTTTGGCTATTTTCTTCAGTTTTTCAGAAACGACCCCAAACTGATCCATCTCAAAGTTCTGAAATCCAATTTTCAATGCAGGCGAATTTTCTTTCACCTTGAAATTTCCTTCAGCAGAATTCACAAACATGGGATCACCAACCATTGAATTCTGATCGCAACCATTGACCTGAAATTTCTCCAGATCTTCCTGAGTTGTCGCAAACAGGTTATAGTCTAGCTCTTGCCCCCACTTTCCATCGGCTGCAATGGCTCGTTGCATAACTGCCGGGCGATAGGCTCCAAACACAATGTTGTGCTTAAATACATCGCCACTTTCAGGGTACCAAACATGCGGATGTAAACTGTTATTAAGAATGATGTTATTGGTGGCAGTCCGATGATAGCCTTCACGCATTTTCAATCCGCCATTCAGCAAAAGGTTATTGTAAAGCTTGTACCACGAAGAGCCATCATCCAAATCAATATCCCACCCATGATCGCAACGCCAACGGCTATTTCGAATGATGTTTGGGGCAAGCATATCAAGCTTGTAAACTGTGGAATCTTTCTCCATTTCAGCATCAGTTTCCCGAATATCAGGTGTCCAGAAACGGTCGCGGCCCCACGAGTTAAAACTACCATGATCGCCGGTTTCCAGTACGGTATTGAAAACATCGCAATATTCAATGATGTGTCCACCAAAGGTGCCTTCGCTGATGTTTATTCCGGCACGCGGAACATCATAAATGGAACAATGCCGAACGGTAATTTTATGTGACATCGAAATCTGCACTGGTGATGTTTGTTTTTCATCGCGTCCGGTCATGGTAATCAGGCAATCTTCTACCAAACAATCTTCAGGAAAGTTATCCCCTTTTGGGCCAGGCGTACGATCTATCTTTTCAAAATCTTGTTTGCCATAACGGAACAACGGGCTTCTCACCATCGCCGGATCGCCAACAAAGGCAATTCCGTTTGCTCCTCCATGATGGATATAACAAGTTTTAAAGCTTAGGCGGCGATTATAATTATTCACGAAAATACTGTTGCCCCCAAGCTGGTCGAACTCACAATCAGAAACAGAGCAATCCTCGGCTCCATTAAAAACGAGTCCACCACCACGGTATACCGTCCAGTCGCTTCGCAATAACTGCTCTTTGTTCTCCATAAAACTGCGGGCAGCATGCTTGAACGTAAGACCCTGCAAATTGATAAAGCGTACGGGCTTTTCCTTGCTCCCCTGAAACTCAATTAAATGTTTTAATCTGACAATCTCAACGGTTGCCGAAGAAAGATTTACTTCACTCTGAGGATAATAATAGAGCAGTCTTTCCTTTTGATTGAAAAACCACTCACCCGGAACATCCAGTTCCTCAAAAACATTCTCAACCATCCGGTAACGTGGATGCATGGGCGAAGGACGGTTGTTCTGCCAACCACCTTCCAATACCAGTGTGCCATCATCATTCTTTCCTTTGACCAGCCAATGCATATCGCCCCACAAAGCAGTGTGCATCGCATGAACATAAGCTCCCTGAGGATTGCTCCACTGAGCCACTTTTTGGGGTGCCAGCGGGTCATTATCAATATCGGGTTCATGAGTGTGAATGAGCTCCCAAGTGTCAAAAACGTTTTTACCTTCAACGGCATTCGGAAAACGTGCCATCCGCTGGCGTTTTCCATTCACATAAAGCTGATCAATGCTTATATTTTCATTTACTTTGGCGCGATAAATGCCATCCTGATAAGGCTCCCAAGTCAGCATCAATGGTTTTCCACCACTGATCACGGCTTTCCCTTCGTGGGCAGCCAAATAAGTTACGGGGTATTTTTCTGAACCTGAATCTTCCGGAGTAAAGACCAAGGTTTCACTCAGGTAGTAGATACCATCCCCCAGAATGACGTTTACTTTTTGCTTACCAGCATAAGAAGCAGCTATTTCTTCTGCTTTTTGTAAAGATTGTATTGGTTGTTCTTTGGACCCAGATTGATGGTCATCTCCCCAAGGTGAGACATGGATCGTGATCGCTTCCTGCTGACAGGAAAGCAGGCCCATAAATGTAAAGACGACGAATAAGCGTACGAGTAGTTGCATTGTTTTATGGTTTAGGTTTTATCGTTTAGTCAGTGACCTTTTAAACCGAAAGAAAAACGTGCAAGGTCTAACACAAGAGGTAAGATGTTCCCAAAAAGCTTCCGAAGTGCATAACACTCAGAAGCTTCTTTGGAACAAAAGGGTTGATCATTATTTCACGATTTCTGAAAACTCATTAATGAACGTTCAACTGTCCTTTAGAGTCAGCATCTTTCAGGTTGCGAACACCAGTTGTGCCACCTCCGTTCAAGGTAACATCTAAAGGCTTGTTGGTTTTCCATGCGCCACGCGTAAAGTCAGGAATGTCAATTGGTTTTGAACCATTAGCAATTGACCATTCACTCAAGGGAGTAATACAGCTCCAGGCGGCTGCGTCATACACATCCATGTCCATAGGCAGACCGTTACGCAGACAGTCGATCAAACGCCAGTCCATCATAAAGTCCATTCCACCATGACCACCGACTTGTTTGGCCATTTCCCCTACTCTGCGCACAATTTCCGGTTGGTATTTTTCCTGAAGCTCTTTCATTTTAGCTTCATCAGCTACATTGTGACCGAATGCAATGTGTTGTAAAGGCCATTTTTGAGCAAAACACTTGGTTCCGCTTAACATGTGAATACGCGAATATGGACGAGGCGAGCTGATGTCGTGCTGAATCATAATGGTGCGTCCTTTCACGGTACGAATCATCTGCATATCCATGTTACCACGCATCTCCTTACCAACAAATTGTTTTAAATCGGGACGATCCGGAGCCAGTTCGTTGATACGATTAGCCAAGGTGAAGTCATCCGACATCATGGCAGTCAGGTAGTCCAAACGATCACCACGGTTAATGTCCATCGCCTGACAAATCGGTCCTAAGCCGTGCGTTGGGTACACATTAGCTTTACGGGTATTTTCGTGCAAACGCCACAACTTGTCATAAGCGCCATCACCACCTGGCTTATCATCCTTCGGCTTATTGAAATGCCAGTAATCCAGATCATGAATGTAGGCGCCTTCACCATGAATCAAGTCACCAAAAGCCCCTTGACGAACCATGTTCAAAGTCAACAGTTCGAAAAAGTCATAGCAACAGTTCTCCAAAATGACACAGTGCTTGCGTGTACGTTCAGAAGTTTCCACCATTTCCCAGCATTCATCCATGGTTTTAGCGGTTGACACTTCAATAGCTGTGTGCGCACCTGCATTCATAGCAGCCAGCCCAACAGGCACGTGCCATTCCCAAGGAGTAGCCGTGTATACCAAGTCTACCAATCCACTCTCACACAGATCCTTGAAAGCCGTATCACTTCCTGTAAATTCCTTCGCTTTAGGCAAACCTGCTTTTGCTAATTTCGCTTGAGCTCCATCTAAAGCAGCTTGACGGGTATCGCAGATAGCCGTAATCTCAACTCCTTCGATATAAGTCATGCGTTCCACGGCACCAATACCACGGTCACCAATACCAACAAAGCCGACCCTTACTGTATCCAGTTTAGGAGCTGCATACCCACACATATTGAATTTCATGGCAGGCACACGTTCTGCCGACTTCCGAATATGCTTCACTTCTTCTTTTGCTGCAGGAGACGTTGCCGACATCAGCGACGTAGCTGCTACTGCGCCTGATCCTAGGGCAATATTCTTTAAAAAATCTCTTCTGTTATTGCTCATTATCTCTATATTAATGGTTGATTATTTGCGATTGCTGTTTTGGCCTCTTCAGCCAGTTTTAAAATTTGTTTCACCACATCCGGATGTTCCGGTGCCACATTGTTTCTTTCTCCCATGTCAGTATTCAGATCATACAGTTGCGGTGCATCAAAGTTACCTGTCCAATGTTTTCCTCCCAAAATTAATTTCCAGTTTTTATACCGAACACTCATCAATTTTCCGTTGGCGGTAAAACCATACACCGCTTTATGAGGCGATTTGGCTCCCTTTTCTCCAAACATCAAACTTCGGATGTCTTTACCATCAATTACCCGGTCGGTTGGAATCTCGGCCCCGGCAATGTGTGCAAAGGTGGTAAACAAATCCATGCCGGTTATCGGTTCATCCGATTCGCTGGCTGCCGGAATATGCCCGGGCCATTTCATGATGCACGAAACTTTAATTCCACCTTCAAAACGTTCCTGGTACTTTCCTTCACGAAGTACATGTTCCCGCTCAGGATCCGTAAAGCCAAAGCGACCGTAGCAGTTCTCCAGCTCTTCGTCGCGATGCACCAACGGACCATTGTCCGAAGTGAAAACAATGATGGTATTGTCTTCAATTTTTAATCGCTTCAGTGTATTCAGAATAATGCCAACTGACCGATCCAGGTATTCAACTGCATCGCCATAGGCAGCTGCCTGGCTTTGGTTTTCGAACCCTTTAGGCACAAACCAAGGCGTGTGTGTTTCAATGTTGGCATATTGCAGGTAGAATGGTTTATCATCCTGCACCGACCGATAGATAAACTTGCAGGCTTCGCGCGTAAAAAGTGCCGGAAGCTCTGCGATATCATTGTTGTCGCATCGCTTAATAACCTGTGCCTGCTCAATCAAAGGAATCGCCGGATCGCTAATTCCATTAGGACGCCAACCTGAATTTCCAATACGCTCGGGTCCGTGGTCATTCGGATAAGGAATTCCCAAGAACTCATCAAAGCCATGCACACATGGCAGGTATTGTGGCAAGTGTCCCAAGTGCCATTTCCCGTACAAGCCCGTAGTGTAGCCCTGCTCTTTCAGCAACTCCGTGATGGATACTTCCAACTCATCTTCCAACCCATGCTTGGAATGAGGGAAAAGCACATACAAGCCAGTGTTGTTATTAACACGCGGGGCATATCGCCCTGTCAGAAGGGATGCCCGTGAAGGAGTGCAGGTACCATGCGGCGCATAAAAACTGGTGAATTTAATGCCACTTTCAGCCAGTGCATCCAGGTTGGGTGTGCGAATATCCTTTGAACCAAAACAGCTCAAATCATCATAGCCCACATCATCGGCTACAATGTGAATGATATTCGGTTTTGACTGCGTTTGTGCCGTGCCCGAAAAGCCCATGGCTGTAAGCGCAAAAACGCTTAGTGTCGCTTTCGTAAATTGTCGTGTAGTAGTCATGTAGTTTTATCGTGTTAGGTTGATAATATGTTCTTTTTCAGCTCTTACATCATTCTGCTCATTTATTGGCTCCTCAATTCACCTGAAGCAATTCAATATACCGAGCCAGCTTTCTGCGGTATTCCAACAAATCTTTCGGATTTTTAGAATAAGTCTTCTCGTCAGAAATGATTCCGACAGGAAGTTCCAATAGTTGCTCCGCCTCTTTAGCCAGCTTCTTCCTTTTTCCCGAAGCTTGCTCAATGGCCTTTTTCAACAAAACCAGGTAATCGTAATCTTCCAATCCATCCCGCAAGATTTCCAAGCGTAACGATGGAACTGGCCCTTCGATCCAGGCTTCACTTTTTACATTTGGTTGTTTGTTGGGCGGATAGAAAAATCTTCCGTCACCATTTCCCCAAATCGTTTGCTTTCCTTGTGGCCAGCCGTAACCGGTTACAAAAGACATCGGTTCATCCCATGGATTCTGCAAATAATCTTTCGGCGATGCTGATCGGGAGTTCCAGAAATTGGTTGACCAAATCAAGATACCTTTGAATTGAAACTTCCAGGAAGCCCAAACCCACATTCTCAGGTTAACAGCGTCATGGTCAATGAATTCAGAAATCCACGGCGACTTTGGCCAGCAACACAGATAAGTCCAGTACTCCAGTCCCCGTTCATTTAACTTACGCGCCTTTTCATGATCCAGCTTATGCCAAATGGTACAACTAATGTCCGTCACATCCGAAAGATCTTGCCCTGCCACATGTTCTGTAAGAAAAGTCGTTAGTTTGGGCGCATACTTTTTGATCATCTCATTTCCCTGCCTCACGAAAGGGTAATCCTTAGCATCAGGTTCATCAAACCAATAAATGTATTCTTTGCCTAACCAGCCTTTCTCTTCAAGATGCTGCTGAATTTGAACCAAGTATCGCTGCATGAGCTTTTCATACTCCACGGTTCCCTGTTCAAATCCTTCAAAAACACCCGGCGTCCGGTCATAATAAGTACCGCTCCCCATGCCTTTCAGAGCCAAACGAAATCCATTAAACCCAAATTCATCCAGGTAACGCTCCCCCGCTTGATCAAAATCCGTAAAATCCAGGTCGATGTTTATTTTTTCCAAATCAACTTCAAAATTTCCGGCAAACAAATGATTCTTCTCATTGCCATCTTCTAATTTTACTTCATCGAACCAGCATGTCCCCATGTATTCGCCGGTATAAGAATGAAAAGCAGGGTAAAGAAAAACCTTTACAAACCGGGTTTCATGAGAAAGCTTGCCCAAGTTGAGCGAATAGGTCTTCCAGGTATCGTCACCGGTAAACTCTTCCATCCGGTTTTCATAAACCAACAGCTCTTTTTCTGCGTTGTAACAGGCCACTTTCACGCAAAATTGCTGCTCCTTATCCTGTGTTTTAGCCCACCACGACAATTGAAACGGTGAATCACTAACTCCGATGAATTTTGATTCGGCATATGAATCTTCACTTCGACTCTGGTCTTCAACTTTATAGGCATATTTCCCTGCGTATTTTTCCTTGCTATCGAAAAAGCCTCCTTGCCAGAAAATGCCCGACACGGTTTCTTTGATTGGCGAAAATTCGAATGGATTATAAGGAGCTACTTTATATTTCTTAAACTCCTGCATATAAAGATCAAACACTTTTTTCGAATCCTCCGGATCAGTCAACTGGTGATATTCATTAACCGTATTCATATTTAAGCCAAAGCCCGAGCGCATGCTTGTTACTTCAGGCAGTGCAAAATCCCATACATTCAATTGAACGGGAATACTAGTATTCCAACCTTCAGCACTTAGGGTTAGTGTTCCATGATAAGTTCCTGAGGGTGTTCCATCTGGCGTTTTGATTGTCACCCAGAAAGGTTGATTCTCAGCTCCAAAAAGTGTTACCGGGCCATCAACCAAAGGTAACGGATCAGGCCACCAGCCGGGAAAACTATAATCATCCGTTGGCTTAGTCACCTTCACATAGTCAACCTTTCGAATACTTACTTGCTCAGCCTCGACCTTGCTCCCATCCTCTTTTGTCAAAGAAGAAACGGTCAAACGAAAATTCTCTAACCGCTGATTTGGTTTGACGACCACTAAAAATGATTCATACTCATTTTGAGCAGACCAGATCTTAATGGTGTCACCAACTTGTTCGGGGACGGGTGCATCGCGCATGACTTTATAGGCGCCTTCAGCCCACCAAACGGAACAGTTATCATTGCTGTCAATCAAGTGGCCAAAACCATTGGATGCACGATGATATGGATCAACTGTATTTTTTTCTTGAGAATACCCATTAAGGCCCACCACCATCAGGCTTAAGAGCAGGTACAATACGTTTTGTTTTTTGAAAATTAGCATCGTTGTCATTGTTAGTTTAAAAAAAAAACAAACCAGCCTGTGCAGTAAGCACAGGCTGATTTTCCAGACCTTATCGTCCGACATATGAAGTTTAAAGTGTTCTGGCCTCGTCCGGCCATGCCACTAGTTCTCCGGTAGCTTTTAGTGTTGGGCGCTGCGCCTCTACACTTCTTAAGTAATCGCCTAACTTTTGGGCCAACTCATTGACTTTTTCAGGCTTTGATTCCGCAAGATTTTGTTTTTCGCCAATATCCTGAGGAATATTAAACAGCTCAAAATGTTGATCGCGGTAATAATAAATCAACTTCCAATCGCCACTGCGAATGGTACTGGTTGCTCCAATTCCCGGGCCAGTTGGTCCCCAGTTGTTTGGGAAATGCCAAAAAAGATCACGACCATCTGCCGTAGTTCCCTCATTCAGCAACATGGGCACAAAGCTTTTTCCATCGACAATCTGCACCGTTTGATAATTGTTGACTCCCGCCATTTCCAGAATAGATGGGAAAAAATCTTCAATCAGCAGGTAGTCATTACACCTTGACTTCGGTTGTACTTTCCCGGGCCATTTAACAATCATTGGCTCCCGGATACCTCCTTCGTAAGCTGAACCTTTACCGCTTTGCAAGGGGCTGTTATGCGTATGTAATTCTCCTGCACGTGGACGAAGACTAAAGCCTCCATTATCGGACATAAACAGTACGATCGTATTATCGGCAATACCCTTTTCATCCAGGTAATCCATTAAGTCGACCAAGCTCTTGTCCATCGCTTCGACCATAGAAGCATATTTTGCTTCCGACTCCGGCAAGCCCATATCCAGATATTTCTGATAAAAACGCCGATCAGCATTCAACGGAATATGCACTGCATAATGAGCCATGTATAGGTAGAAAGGCTTTTCTGCTGCCAAGGCTTGATCCATCGCCTTCTTAGCTTCAATCGTCAAAGCTTCGGTTATAAAAATCGAATCGCCATGGTATTTCTCCAAGCCAGGAACTCCCCATGGCTCGGTATGAGCACCTTTTTCTCTATTGCCAAAGTTCTGCTCACCTAAATAACTTCCCAAGCCACCAGCTGCGTGCCCGGCAATATTCACATCAAACCCGCAGTTTAGCGGATTCGCTGATGGTGTTGTCATGGCTCCAAAATGCGCCTTTCCACAATGAATGGTAAAGTACCCATTGTCCTTCAATAATTGTGGCAGCATGGTCGCCTGAACCGAATTTTCGATACTATCAACCGATTGCACCCCATTGACATTCCATTCAGGATAGTCCAGCAGCTTGTGTTGCGCATCAACAGAGGCATTTCGGTGCAATGTCCAATTGGTTACCCGGTGCCTTGCAGCGTTCATTCCACTTATCAAACTTACGCGCGTGGGCGAACACACCGAGGAAGCATAGGCTTGTGTAAATAGCATTCCTTCCGATGCCAAACGCTCCATTCCTGGCGTATGATAGCGCTCATTAAATGCTGTTTTTTCTTTCCAAAAAGGGACCGAAGTATCCTGCCATCCCATGTCATCAACTAAAAACAAAATGATATTGGGTTGTTGAACTTCCGGTTCAGAACATCCTGACAGCAGCGAGGCAGCTGCCAAACACGCTCCGGAATAGGCTTTAAATAGTTTCATGTGTTTAAAATTAGAACCAAGACGCAAGAATCAAGACACGAGACAAATTTTTTAATCATTCTCCTATGTATCTGAAAACTTTTGTCATGATTGTTTCATCTGATTATTGGTTATTCTTCAGGAGTTTAATTCAGTTCAAATGTAGCTAAAACTGCTTTATGATCCGTTGGCCAAATACCCTGCGGAGCCACTATCGGATCTTCCGTTCTTTCGGGAACCCGCTGATTCCGTTCAATAGATCCTTCGGGACCCACAATGGTAGCGCTCTTCAATGTTATTTTAGGGTCCGGTTTGTAAAAAATGAAATCAATTCTGTCCCGATCGTCAGCATCCGGACTCCAGGCCAATTTACGAATATCCACCAAAGGATTATCTGCCGGAAAAGTAAAACCGGGATGCGTAACCGGATTGGGATACATTTCCCGATAGGCATCCTTAAACCCTGCTCGTTCCAGGGCTTTTGTATTGTGCCACTCCATGACAACACCTTGATGGTCAAACAAGTCTTTGGTAGCTTCTGTCCAATCGAGATGAGAAGGCTCATTAAAATCGCCCCCCAAGATTGCCAAGCGTCCGTTTCTTTGCTCCTTTTCAGCATCTTCAATTACCGCCCGAATTGCTTCATCACGCATCGACTTCAGGTTGTATTCAGCAATTACCGCCGTATCGGTAACAATCGCATCCAACTTCTCCCAGGTTGATCCATCGTATCCACGGGGCAGATAAAGGCTGCAATGCCTGTAATCGAGATGGGCACTGTAGAACACAATTTCGGTACCATCTACATCAATGATTGCTTTTGTTACCGATCCCTGATCATTTTTGACCGGAAACAGAGCCTCTTGCTTTACAATGGGATAGCGCGACAAAACTCCAGTATCCTGGCTTCTTTGGGAATAAAAGGTATAGCCCCGTTCTTTCAAATCCTTAACTAGCCGCCCTGCCAAACTGATGTCACCGTAATTTCGCACTTCACTCAGGGCAATCAGATCAGCATTCAAACGGATCACTTCGTCCAAAATGGCCGGATAACCGTTTTCCACAACTGTTCCTTCCTGCCAAATATTAAATTGCAGGACTTTGAGTTCTTTAGCCTGCTTGCTTTGGCTACATCCAAAGCCAAAAACAAGCAGGAATAAAAGAATTGTTCTATAAAAAGTAAAGTTTGCTCTTCTCATTAGAAAACTATTTTTCAGACATGGCTGCAACTATTCCTTTGAAAGGAAGTCAATTTCAGCAATCGCAGCACCTGATTTCCCTCCGGCAATAGCACGAGATTCAACCCGAATAAAACGTGTCGTTGTGGGAACACTGAAATAATGAGTCCGGGGAGTCGGGTCGTTAATCAAATTACCAAATTTAAAGGTTTCAAGCGTTTTCCAGCTTTTGCCATTAGTACTTGTTTTAATCAGCCCTTCTTCAATCATACCCTCAGCATTGGCTGTTTGAGGCGTATAAACAAAACCTGTCAGGGATTGCTCTTGTCCCAAGTCAATGGCCAAAAAGTGACTTCCTTTTCCTGCCGATTGCCAGTAAGTTTTACTATTCTCATCGAAAGCCATTGTTCCGGCATGTCCTTTAGTCTCCTGATCAGCTCCAACTAATTTCCAGGCTTTTTTTACAATTCCAAATGTCTTTTCAGCAACACTACCTGATTGATCTTTGGTAAACGAACGAGCTTTTACCTGACCTGATTCATGCAGAAATGGCGTGTTGTACAATTTTGAATCACGGGTTGGCTCACTTCCATCCAGTGTATAGCGAATTTCCAAATCGTTATTGATATTTTTTGAAATATCCTCTCCGTGAGGCTTCCAGCCAAAATCATGTTTTTGGGGTTCAATGGTCAATAGGCCATCAATGCTGCGAGAAAATGCAAGTTGTGGTGGGCGATTTTCATAATAATGAGCCGAAACTTTGGCAATAGCTGGTGCTAAGCGCGACTCCAATATCCGCAAGCGCCATTTTGAAGTGGTCACCGTTGGGAAGCGTAAAATACGCTTGTAGCCCACATTGGTTGCTGCTGCCACTTCTTGCCATTGGTTATCAATCCAGGCATCCAACGCGTGTTTTTCAATACGCTCGCTATGACTGGCAATGGCTTCCTGAATAACAAAGCGGTTGGCTTCCACTTCCGAAGCCATGGTGATTTCAATCGCCTTCTCTTCGCCTGCAAGCAGTTCGAATGAGTTTGGATCATTATCCAACACCTCGGCAGGACCTTTAGCTCCTTTCAGCAGATCAGCACCATAGGTTTGCTCAATGCGTTTTCCAACTTCTTCCAAAACCTGAACATCTTCGTCTGAAAAACGACCTTGTCGATTGGGAGGAATATTGAGTAGGAAAATAGAATTTCCGCCAACTGAACGCTCATACATGTCGAACACATCATCGGCGCTACGCACCTTCTGCTTGGTATCATCGCGGTAAAACCATCCTTCGCGAATAGACGTATTGGTTTCGGCCGGCTGATAATGCAGGAATTTCCCTTCAGCCAACTGATCAAGACTTCCTATTAATTTGGCTGTCATGTCAGCAAAATGGGTGGCCGTGTCAGGATTTTCGTGGTAAGGAATAATATTCCACTCCGTATCCCTGGTTTGTCCGGCTTCGTTACCGCACCAGCGAATATCTTCGCGACCAAAAATTACCGCCTCAGGCGCTAAGGTATGAATCAACTCTTTCCAGGCTTTATAATCGTAGGTTTGTCCGCCTTTGCGTTTCGGGTGAGCTCCGTCAAACCAAACTTCATGCACCGGGCCATACTCGGTAAGTAGCTCAAACAATTGATTCAGGAAATATTCATTGTAGTCGTCTACCTTAAACTGAAAGGTCGTTTTATTCTCGAACGGACGTCCTCCAACAGAACGGGGAATAGTGCGTTCCGTCTTTTTACTCAGGTTTCCGTACAAGCCTTCCGGATTTTCAATCTGGAACAAATCGGCCGGAGAAAGGTAAACTCCTAACTTCAAACCATACTTTTCGCACGATTCTGAAAGTTCCTTCAGCACATCTCCCTGCCCATCTCTGAAGGGAGTAGACATGATTCCATGTTCGGTATAACGGCTTTGCCACAAGCAAAAACCATCGTGGTGTTTGGCCGTAAAGATCACCTTTGTCATTCCGGCAGCCTTCATCGCCTGGCACCACTGGTCGGTATCCAGCTTACGGAGATCAAAAACTTTAGGATCTTCCATGCCTGTTCCCCACTCCATTCTGGTAAACGTATTGGGACCAAAATGGATAAACGCAATAAATTCGTCACTTAGCGCATCCATTTGGTTGGGCGTAGGAACAACATGAGCAGCTTTAAGGATAATTGAATCCTTAGTATCATCGCCATCAACTGCAATTGTATTGGCTGTCTTCATCATCAGCCCAGAGGGCTTTGTACAGCCCAAAACTGCAGCTAACAAAAAAAGAGAAATCGTTCTTTTCATTGATTAGTTTTTAAAATTGAATAGTTGTAATTTATTTAAGTCCATAAAACTATCGTTCTATTTCTAATTTTCAAAGATGAAAGAGGGAACTTTCCCAATCCAGGCAGCTGGCAGGTCACATTGAAATAAGTTTGCAATCGTTGCAGCTGTATTCACCGTATTATTAGGTGCTGTCATCTGCACCCCTTGTTTGATTCCCGGACCGGCAATACACCAAGGGACTTCCATCTCTGTCGGGCTTACGCCTCCATGACCATTTCCTCTTCCGCCGTGATCTGAAACAAACAGGAAGTGCGTATCCTCATACAATCCCTTAGCTTTGAGTTCATCCAGAAATTCCCCAACTTGTAAATCAGCCTCCTCAATAGATTGAATGTATTCAGGAGACATCCAGCCATGTCCATGTCCGGCATGATCGGTATGAACTGAATACAGAAACACGCAAGTTGGCAGTTCTTTATTCGCATCGATAAAGTCCAAGGCTTTCTGATAATTCTCCACATAAGCATCGTTTTCTAAAAAACTGACTTCATCCAAATAATTTTGATTGTATGGATATACCAGCGGTCCCCAGTTATAATAAAAGGCCGTTTTTGCTTCGGGAAGTTGCTTTTTTAGTACTTCAAAGATTGAAGGATAATAACCGGAATTGTCCTTCTGAACTGCAGGCAGTTTAATGTTTTCCAGCGTCCAATCGTTTCCAACAACACCATGCTGCTCGGGGCCACTACCCGTTAAATGGCTGGTCCAGTTGGGGAGGGTCACCGAAGGCATAACTGCACGTGTAGCCAGTGACAAAACTCCATCTTTAGCTAAACGGTCAATATTGGGATGTTTGGCTGCTTGATAACCTTCAATGCTAATACCATCCAGAGCAATCATCACCACCCGCTTTGCTGTGGGCTGTTTCGTACAAGAAGTCAGTATGGCTAAACCGACCAGTAGTAGTGAAAAAGTTTTTGTTCGCATTTGATTTATAGTTTATCGTTTTAGTACTTGATTTTCCGATCAGAAATTACCGGCACAACAGGGCTATTTTTCGGTTGCTGTGGAAATCCAATCTCTTCAGGCGTCGGACTAACAAACTGGCTCTGAACGCCTTCAATTTGAATCTTTCTTTTATCAAGCTCAACAAAAGCAAACAAAGGTTTCTCGTATGGGGCCGTATATTTTATCCAAGGATATTTTTCATCAATCTCTTTGCTGTAGCGAATCGTTTGATAATCGCCTCCCAACCAACTGTACGACATGCTGTTTATTTGGATGTAGTAAATCCCATTAATGGAGCAGGCATAGTCGGTATGGTGGTGTCCACTGAAGCAAGCCACCACTTTATTGGCTTTTTCCAGAATAGCCCGAACCTGCTCCTGATTTTCAACTCCAAAATCCTCGTTCTCAAAGCTTTGATGTGAAAATACCATACAAGGCAAATTGGTTGCTCCCAAATCGTTTTCCAGCCATTGAAGTTGTTCTTCGCCGATAAAGCGAGCATAACCTTTCGCTTTATCCGGAGATGGGTTTTGATCGTTTCCATCCAGTATAATGAAGTGATAGCCGTTGTGATCAAACGAGTAATACTTGGAGTCAGTCTCCAAAAAATCAAGAACCTGCTCCCGGGAAAAACCTCCATCCATATCGTGGTTTCCAATAACATGGTACTTGCTACCCGCATAGTGATTAAAGATATTGAGGAATTCCTTGTTTTGATCGTAAGGCCGGCAGAAGTCACCCAATTGAATGATAAAATCCAATTTTTGTTTCGAAGCCTCGTCAACAAAAGCTTGTAAGCGATTATCTGCATCATGCATGATGTCTTTGTGAACATCGGCACAAACACCAAATCGAACCCGTTTTTTGGAACCACTAGCTAATGCATTTACTCCAAGAGGCAGTATCAAAATACTTGCGCCTCCAAAACCATATCGTATAAAATCTCTTCTTTTCATATTACCCATAAAACATTAGATGTCGGATATTAGACTTTAAATTATCGAATTTTCGTTGAAAATCAACACGTTTGTCTTGCTATCCTAAGTGTTTTATTCTTTATTTCTTCGAAATTAATCTGCCCTTTGATTCGTTTAGTTAGTCCAACTCAAAAACAGTCAACACCGCGGCATGATCAGATGGGAACATGACTGGGTGATAATCAATTACCTTAGATTCAACTGGGCTTAAATTGCCTTGATAATAGATGTAGTCGATACGATCACGCAAGCCATACTTATCAGAAGAAGTAGCCGCACGGGGAGTCCATGTAAAACCAGGATCCAGCAACGGATTCACATGAAGTTCCCGGTAGCTGTCTTTAAATCCGGCTCTCAGCATTTCTTTGCTAACCGGCCATTCAACCGTGTAACCGTAGTGGAGCTTCTCGGTGGCTTCAGTCCAATCCAGATGCGAGCCACTGTTAAAATCGCCCAACATGATAACCGGCCTTTTGGATGCCTCAGCGTATATCGGCTCAATTTCCTTCAAGATACTTTTTACTTCAGCATGCCGTGTTTCGCCCTCCGCCTGAATCAACTCTTTAGAAGACTTTTCCTTTTTTACTACATCAGGCCAATAATCCGGCAAATAATGCAACCAGGTATCCAGAACTGCCAGCTCGCTGTTATTGCCAAGGTCAAGAATGGCTCCTCCGAAATTAAACGGCCGAAAAGCGTTCACGGTTTCTTTGATCGGAAAGCGGCTCATGATGCTAAGGTTAGAACTAATCAGATAGAAGTAATAGCCCAACGAATCGGCAATTGCCTCACCAGATCCGTAAGTCTCAATCAAACCAACCACATCGGGTTGAGCCTGTTTTATTGTTTCAATTACCCGCTCCAGGCCAACATGCTTGCCATAGCGTCGTCCGCCATGCCAAATATTCCATACCATCACCCGAATTGGAGCAATGAGAACTTCTTTCTCCTCCGATGCTTTAAATCGATTGTAATCTGTCAAAATCGTTTCAGCAGTCATCCACTCATTGTCAATCACCACTTCATCCAAATACCCGTTAAAAGCCGTCCACTGGCCAAAGGAACCATATTCCCAATACTCATCGGTTCCACCAACAATCGTCCTGTTTTTATTTTCCAGGCTTCCGATTCCCGGACTATTGTAAATGGCAACATTCTGCCCGTCCAGAAAAAACCAAAGCTCACCTTTATCCCGGTTCAGGGTAAATGCCAGTTGGTGCCATTCGCCATCATTAATGGCTTGTCGAGGGATATTGGGCTGATAAGTGTAGCTGTTCTTTCCATCAGAAATTACAGCACCCCAGGCCCCTGTCGGCTGTGTAAATATACTCCACCCCGCTCCTTTTAAATCTCCATCTGTCTTGTTACCGATAATCGCTGCTCCCTGTTTGGCGCCGGGCAAAGTTTTCACCCATACGCAAACTGACAAATCATTCGATGCGCTGTAATCCGACACCTCCAGACTATCAACAACCAAAGGCTGGCGAAGCACTGCATTTTCAGATAAATCGAGCGCACGGCCAGATACGCCAGCAGTCCAAGTTGGTCGCTGCAATTCGGTAACATATACAGCCGCTTCCTTTTCAACTTTGGGATAGTACTTTTCGGCATCGCCTTCAAAACCGGTGTAAAAACGTGTTTGAGCCGAACAATACATACCCATTGCAAACAGAATCGTTGTAAAAAGTAGCTTTTTCATCTATTTTTAATTATTTGTTTTTTAATGGTAACAGATAGAACTCCCATGACTATAATCATTTCCGTTTGTATGAAAAACGTCTCATGGTCGTTTCATTTTTAGTTAGATCCTAGAAATTAGAAACATATACCTTAGTCACCTCATTCTATCTTTTTAGTTTGCCTGGAAGCAATAAACATTCCCGGCAAAGTCGCAGATATAAAACCGTTTGCCATCGACTGCGGCCGATGTTACCACCGGGGCTCCCAGTTCCGTTTTCCACAACAGTTTTCCGTTGGTTGCATCCAAGGCATAAACCCGGCCGTCCATCGCTCCAAAAACCAGCTTATCGCCAATTAACAAAGGAGTTGATTCAAGACTTTGCTGACGATCGGCATAATACGAAGGCGTGTAAAGCAAGGCTGGCTCCACTTCATAAAGCCAAAGTTGTTCTCCTGTTTCGCGGCTAACAGCGGCAACTCCCGGGTGAGAACCGGCAACAATAAAACGATCCTTCAAAACAATTGGTGCGGATGTTCCGCTTTGCTGCATGCCCGTTTCATAGATCTGAATTGTTTTTCCGGTTTTCAATTCCAACTGGTGCAAAACGCCCGGGACTGCTTTATCCGTTCCCTTTCCACTTACCCAAAGCGAACCCTCTTTATAGCTTAAAACGCCATCGCGAAACCGCAAGCCTGCATCACTTCGTTTCCAGAGTAATTCACCTGTATTCCGGTTATGGGCGTAAATAGCACCCCATTGGCTCGATGCAATTAACACATCGTCAGCAATGGTCATGGTTGGCGTTGTTCCGTTACCTCCACCCCACGCCTTATTTCGCCATAGCTCATCTCCCGACTCCACATCCAACGCACAAAGAGCTTTTCCGAAGCCGGAGTAAACCAGTTGCCCGTCGGTTACGATGCCATTTACAATCCCCGGCAAACGATTATGGTTCAGATCTCGCTTCCAACGAAGTTTTCCGGTTAAAACATCAACCGCATAAGTAACTCCCTGCATATCTACCGCAACAGCGATTCCCTGTGCCACGACGACCTGATTTTTTATACTATTTTGAGTCTGATAGCGCCACCGCTCAACTCCGGTTGTTGCATCCATTCCGACCAGATAACAATTTTGAGCATCGCCATCATCAAAACTTGCCGTAACTAGCATGTTTTCGTACAATACTGGCGAACTCATGAAAATATTACTTCCGATATTGCTTGTCCACTTTAGTTGGTATGGCATTTTATGTTGTTCATCAACCACTGCATGATGAGCCGGATTTCCGGCCAGGTTAAACCATTCGCCATTTACATCGATTTCTTTCGATTGTTGAACCGAAAACGAATGCTTGGCATTGAGTATTTCGCCACTATGCAAAAAAGCATTGACCACCAAGGTATAGCTGTCGCTTTCTTCGGGTTTTAATGTTGTTCCCCACGCCCAGTCAGACTCCTGAGCCATCTTTTGCCATTTGCTTTGATCCAGTGCTGAGCTCCAATTAAGGCCTTCATCGCCATAAAGCGCATAATGTACACTATCAACAGCCGACCCGGTATGATAAACGTTCACCGCCAGCTGAATTTCTCCCGCTGCATTCTGAATCGCCACGTCTTTTTGTGGACTAACAATTTTAATTTCTCGATTGAGATTGGTCCACTTAAAATGCGAAGAGGTGTTTCCTTGCTCATCCACATCAACCACCCGAAACCCTGAAGGAGAATGATCAATACCTCCGGCAGCCAAGGTTGATGTTCCATACGACATCACACCAGACGAGCCGTGTTCTTTGGCCATGTTGGTATGCCAATGCCCATACAGCCACGCTTTCAGATTAGACTCATCCAGGCTGATTATTTCTTGCTCATTTACCTTAAAGTCAAACGCTTCACCATTGGTCAATAAATCGTGATTGAAAAAGATTTTGGGCTGTTCTACAGGATAAGCTTTCAACAGGTTTTTCAACCAGGTCCCAATTTCGTCCCGGTTGAAGGAAGGTTTGTAGTCTCCTCCCATCATCGGTGTAACAACGAAGAGGGTGTTTGCTTCTTCAAAAGCATACCATGCCGGCCCGAAACACTGTTCGAAAAATTGCTCACCATAATCGCCTTTAATCATGTCGTGGTTTCCCAAACAGTAATACACAGGAACCCCAAAGGTTTTCTGATTGACATGCACAGCATGCCAGTCCATCCCACTTTGGTAACAAATATCGCCAGTATGAATGATAAAATCAGGTTGGTGCACTTCGGCATACTGCTTGAGTTGATCCGCCCAATCCCGATACTCAAAGGTTTCGGTATCGGAAATCTGCACGAAGCTAACTTCCTTTTTCCGCTCCTTTGGAGTAATGGCGAAAACATACTCCTGCTCATCTGAGTTAATGGGCAAATAGGACTGTGAACAAGTAAATTCTCCCCCAGGATAAAGGGTGACAAAGCGTTGCTTATCCCATCCGGGCAAACTAAAGTTTCCCTTTTTATCTGTTTTTACAATATGGAGACCATCCGACACGACACAGTCCTTTGCGCCACGCTCTCCAGCATCCATTTTTCCATTGTTATTCGTATCGACAAACACACGCCCATTGAGTTGTGCCAACGATACGGACACGCTCAAAAGGATTGATAAAAGTGTTAGAATTATTCCTGAAAGTTTCTTCATGATCTGTTTAATTGGTTATTAGACCTGACATATTCAAATGCTCAGATTGTCAGTTTGAAACGTTTTTGAAACGGACAATCCAAGCATCTGTTTATCTAAAGCTAGCTACTTAGAAAGGCTCTCCAATGTTTCTTTAGCGTCCTGCATCAACTCATTAAAATCAGCAGGCCGTGCGGTAACATTGCAGCGTGAAAGCAGCTCGTTCAACTGTCTTAATTTGTCTTGAGACTCGGCCGATGAATTATTCTGAAATTCGTCACGCAACAAGCGGATTTTTTCAGCATCCTGAATACCTTCACGCAAACGCTCGAAGCGGATTGAGCTGCGGGCATCAGGATAAACAATGAAGGTATCGCCGGCAGGCCAGGTCCGGAAACGTGAGTCAATCAACGGAGCTTTCACCCAGCTGTTATAAGCCCAGCGCAAGAAACCATCGAAATCAGCCGCCATGGTGTACCAGCCAATAAATGCAGCTTCGGCAGGCTCTGAGAAAGTAAAAACATTTGGAAAAACATCCGAACAGCACACATACCAAGTTGAAATATACCCTTGATCTTTGCGGTATTTTCTGATTTTTGGTTCAATTTCGGCACCAAAAGCAATGCTGAGATCAGTCAGTTGATCCGGGAATTTCATGTAATTATGATGATTGTCTGCAAAGCCAACGCCCAGCTCCGGTGCTTGCTCTGCCAATAGTTTCATGGTGGCTGTCATTTCGGCTGGCGAGCGTTCATCCATTGACATACAGGCAATGTCCTTCCATCTTTTTTGTTCCAGGTGAATAAGAAAATCTTTCAGAAAAGGAGTCCACATTTCTTCGAACTCTTTGGTTCCGGCTTTAGCCACAATTTTCACCTCTTCGCCGCTGGCAACATCAAAATAGTAAAGCTCATTTCCCCATGGTACCATTGAATAGCAGCTAATTTGCTTATCAATTCCCAGGTCCAACATGAATTGTACCCACTGGTCAAAGATGGTGTAGTCGTAAGTCCAGCTTCCGTCAGCCTGCTTATTCCAGGCAATCATGGAACCAAAAGCGTCTTCGGTTTGTCCTCCCCAAGGGCGGTTATTTAAGGTTGCAGTAATCACTTTCTGACCAGCATCAGCCAGCATCTTCATCAGCGGTTTCAGCAAGTCCCAGTGCTCAGCCGACCACAATTCCACATTATGCACCCGAGCCACAGCATAAGGGTTTTGCCATAAATCCAAGTGGAATTTCCATTCCGATGCTTCTGGGAGAATGCGATCCCCCACTTCCAGGTTAAATGTGAATTTGCTGTGTTTTTTACCATCCAGCATCACCTGCAGGGTGGAAGTGTAAGTTCCGGGGGTAGCGTCAGCAGGAACATCAAACGTAAGCCAAACCGGACGAGTTGATTGGGCTTCCATTTCGAAAGCAGGAAGCGGGTCAAGTGCATCCGCCCTGGTCAGGGCAATAAAATCTTCAGGTTTGCGATACCCACATCCGGGGCCAAACTCGTCGGTTAATACATAACGAACAAAACGTGCCTGAGCAATTTCTGCTGGCAAAGTTTTCTCATCTGCTGATTTGAAATCAGAAAATTGGCACTCCACAATTCCTGCCGGTTCATTATTCCACAGGACCAGTTGTGCCGAAATTATTTCATTGCGCCAGGCAAATCCTTTCCAGGCTGTTTTTGGCTCCAAATCCGGAATCAGACTTTTATTATACCGATTGTCGATCGAACCAATTGTAGCATGCAAGCCCGGCTTAACCACACTCCAATCGGTCAGGGTATCGGCCGAAGGGTCAGGCGCCTCCGCATAGGTTTTTGGGGCCTCTACTTTTCCGGGAGCTGAACATCCCAGAATCAACACAAAAAATAAGGCAATTAAAGATAGATTCTTCATTATTATATCGATTTTAAAATAGTCATTACGCTTTTTAGTCAATGGCCGGGAACGGATGAACTTCGGAACACTCATGCTCCTGCTTCATGACCTGTTCCATCCTCTTCACAATTTCGGGATACTTTTCGGCTACATCGTTTTGCTCCTCTGGATCAGCCGCTAAATCGAACAGCTGGATCGTCAGGTTGCCCTTATTCATATTGGAGCGATAGCCTTTCCATTTCCCCATTCTTACAGCTTGTTGTCCGCCATAAGCTTTCATCGGAAATTCCCAATACAGGAACTCTTTCTCCTTTTGTTGTTCTCCTTTTAGTGTTGGCAAAAAGCTAATTCCATCTGTCTTCACCGTTGTTTCGAGTCCGGCTATTTCATTCAAAGTGGGCATCACATCCCAGAAAGCAAATGGACTATTAGTTTCTGATCCCGGGGCTACCACTCCGGGCCATGACACAATTAAAGGAACCCGGATTCCACCTTCCCGCAGAAAGCCTTTTCCCCAGCCATGCTCGCTTTTAAAAGGTTTGGCACTATCAAAAAATGGAGAGTCTGTGCCACCATTAAATGTAGGCCCATTATCGCTGGTAAACATGATTACCGTATTTTCATAAAGCCCTTCTTCTTTCAGCTTATCAATCAATTTTCCGACCTGCATATCGAGGTAACTGACCATGGCTGCATAAGTTGCATGTGGCGTGCGGTTCGGGAAATACCCTTTCTGCCCCAGGTAAGGCTCTTCTTCGCCAAACTGCTTCTGATAATAGCTCAGAAATTCTGAGTCGGCGGGTACTTGCAAAGGTGCATGAGGCAAGATTGGCGCGAAATACAGGAAGAACGGATTCGCATTATTCTGCTCAATAAAGCGAAGCGATTCGTCCAACATCAGGTCCGGAGCGTATTCATTGGAAGTGTATTTTTCATAGCTTGCCGGATCATGTGGGTCACTTCCTTTGTCCAGCGAAGTCCAAACTGGCGTGTACTCATTGTTCAACAAAACTTGCTGATCATTCTTCCACAAGTGCAGGTTGTAATAATTATGGCCTTGCCGCTGGCACATATCTCCATAAAAAAGATCGAAACCCTGCTTGTTGGGGTGTCCTTCTGTTAGCGGGCCACCCAAGCCCCATTTACCAACGCAGGCCGTGCGGTAACCAGCCTGTTGCATTAATTCTCCAACAGTGACAATACTATCCGGCAGAGGGCGTTGACCTTCAAGCGAAGGATCTTTGATCACTTCCCGAAAGTCCCAATTCTTTTTCTTAGCCCCCATCTCATCATTGTTCCTCACGTAAGCATGCCCCGAGTGTTTACCCGTAAGCAACACACCTCGCGATGGTGCACAGACTGGGCTTCCGCAATAATAATCGGTAAAGCGAATTCCTTGCGAAGCCAGCTTGTCGATATTGGGTGTCTTAATTTTTTGCTGTCCATAAGCCCCGAGTTCGGCATAGCCTAAATCATCAGCCAGAATAAATATGATATTGGGTTTAACCTCCTGCTTTTCCTGCTCAGCACATGAGCTCGTAGCCAATGCGAGAGGCACCATCAATAAACCTAATGAACTTGCTTTCTTTAACTTCATTTCTATCTATTTTTATTGGCCGGGAAAAACTCTTGTTTCTAATGTATCATTTAGATCCCAATGCATTTTCCCAGAGAACTTTTTTATCTTTTAATCCCAGCTAAAGTCATTATTCATCTCTTCCTTCAAACCAGGACCAATATCAATTCCTTTTTCCCTCAACATGGGGTATTTTTCTTTCACAATGCGATAAAACTCATCAAATGGCAGGCGTTCTCCCTTGTTCCACATTTGTTCGGCCAAGGCAAATATACGAGGAAAAACCCTTCGATCAACCATGTGTTCGTACACATGCCAGTCCGTCCATAAAGCACATCCCATACCTAAAACCAATGGATCAGGCTCATTTATGTCTGATGGATTATTTTCGTAAACCGTGCGCATATCAAATGTACGGTCGGCAAAATAGTTTGACCATGGGCTTACCGGAAAGTTTAAATAACTATAATAGTTGGTATTGGCGATAACCTGATGTCCGTTTCTGATCGCATTTTTTAATGCCAAATCCTGATGTCCGCGCCAGTTCCACCAATGAACAATTACGTTGTCCGGTAACTTAAAACCATCCTGGTAAATGACATCGCCCCAAAAGATAACCTTTTTATTTTTTGTTTTCATATAATTGGCCAGGTGGGATGAAAAATACATTTGTAGTTCATGACTGTTCGCCAGATTTTCTTGCTTAATTTTCCCCTGACAATGCGGACACTTGTTCCACTTTCCCTTCGGTGCCTCGTCGCCTCCCAAATGAATATAAGGCGATGGAAACAACTCACAAACTTCATCCAACACATTTTTAAGGAAGGTGTAAGTTTCTTCTTTTCCCCCACAAAATAAAACGTCCGAAAAGCTCATGACCGTTTTTGGGGCCTCGCCAAAGCAAGTCAGTTCCGGGTAGGCCGTTAAGGCAGCCTCTGAGTGCCCAGGAACATCGATTTCCGGAACAACGGTTATGTATAACTTCCGGGCATAGGCAACAATATCTTTAATTTCTTCCTGGGTGTAAAACCCTTGCTGTTCTTTCCCGTCTGCCACCTTTGAACCAATGCCGGTTAGCTTGGGATATTTCTTAATTTCAATCCGCCAGCCTTGTCCTTCTGTCAGGTGCCAGTGAAAAACATTCATTTTCAACATGGCCATGTGGCCCAGGTAACGCTTAATAAATTCAGGCGATTGGTACTGCCTGCCTGAGTCGAGCATGAAACTGCGCCAGGCATATTTAGGAGAGTCGGTAATTTCTATTCCGGGAATACGATAGCCTGCCAAATGAATAGCTTTTCCGGCCTGTATCTCCTCCGGAAGAAGTTGCAGTAAACTTTGAATGCCATAAAAAAGGCCGATGGAAGTGTTGGCCGTTACTTTAATTTGTTTTCCGGACACAGAAAGTTGGTAAGCTTCATCTCCCAAGTTGTTGGGAAGCGCAGCAAGCTGTAAATGAATATCCGCGTTTCGTTCATTCGAATTTTCAATCCGGACATTGTTTTGGAGCCGTTGGATTAAATAATCAGCCACCTCTTGCTCCTGGCTGGCACAGGCTATTGTTAACTTATTTCCAATAAGAAAGGAGCCAGCCCTTTTTTCAACTTTTAAAGGGGTGGGCAGAATAGTCTGGCCCTGAATTACGGAGGTGCTTAAAAAGAGAATTCCCAGAAGAAATACCCCTTTGATTGCCCGCTTACGTAGTTTCAAGAAGCAATCAATAATCGATCTGTTTTGAGTAGGATACATTTGTTTATCTATTTAGAATTAATCAACCATTTCAACATAGATTATTAAACATAGCAAAAGGATGAGTCTAAAAAACTCCTCCTTAATTACGGTATCGTTTATTCAACCAAACAATACTGGCTCCACCCCTATCTAATTATCAATACCGGTTAAATTACAATCCAGCAATAAAACCGATAAGTTAAAGAGGGCTTAAAAGCCCTCTTTAACTTTGAAGATTTACTTATCCCAGCCCGGATTTTGACCCAGTGCTGGATTAAGCGTCAATTCGTTAGTAGGAATTGGGTTAAGATAATCGCGCTCAGGTTTAAACTGATAACCTGAAGGAATTACTTTCAAATAAGGATCGATATAACCATCGCCATCAACCAACAAGGTTTCACCAATCACAATATTATATTCATTTTCCAAATCGCTTCCGATAAATTTAAACCCTTTCAGGCGTTTTCCCACGAAAAGCTCGTGTGCACGCCAACGCATCAAGTCATCAAAACGGAAACCTTCACAGGCCAATTCAACTCTCCGCTCTCTTCTGACTTCATTGATAATAGGACTCAGTTCAGGGAATTGCCAGTTTGGATCATTAGCAATATTCGATAATTGCAGGTGTGGCATATTCACACGATCACGCAGTTGGTTCACGGTCATATCCAGGTCAGCCTGAGTAATTGTTCCCAGCTCAGCTTTGGCTTCTGCATAAATCAAAAGGATTTCAGCATAGCGATAGATGATTGCTGCAGTGGTTCCAATTCCTCCGGCTTTTTGCTGTTCGAAGTCAGGACTGCCGCCTTTTCTCAACTGAAAGCCACTGGTATTTCGTGCACTTCCGGTTAAATCCAGGTCAGGTTTTTCAAAAGAAACGGTCAACTCACCATTTTTGATTTCTTTGGCAGCTCCGGGCAAGTAAAGCGTTTGCGCCAGACGCGGGTCACGGTTGGCAGCAACATCTTCCAGACTTCCTTCGCCCGCATATAAGTCACTTTGTGAGATTGGCAATCCGTCCGTTGCCAGGTAGCTGTCGACCAATGACTTTGACAAGCCTGTATTTCCACCAATACGTGGGATGTAACGATGAACATTGTGTGTTACCCCCAAGTCAACGTCATACTTTTTCCATAAGATCACTTCGCTATTGGCAGACAAATCAACCTGGTTAAACAAAGAGTAGTAGGTATCATTTACATCGCCATTATTGTATAATGCATAATGACCTTCGTCGATAATCTGTTTTGCAGCCTGAGCAGCTAACTCCAGGTATTCACTACCATCAGAACCTGTCACTCCGAAATCTGTTCCGGAATGGTATTTTTCCCATGTTCCTTCAAAAAGGCAAATGCGTGCTTTCAGAGCCAGTGCTACATCTTTGTTAACACGGAAAGCTTCAGCTTTATCCACAGCTGGAAGTTTCGCAATGGCAACATCCAAATCTTTGATAATAGAATCTACAACAGCCTTACGAGGCGTACGGGCCATATACAGTTCTTCTGAATCAGTCGATAATGGTTTGCTGTAAAAAGGAACATCCCCAAATGTCTGAACCATGTTGAAATAATGCAGTGCCCTGAAAAAATACCCTTCACCCGAGTAGTTGTCAATTAAAGTCTGATCGCCTTCAACAGTAGATAGGTTATTCAGAAAATAATTTACCGAACGAATACTACCCCAGCTCCAGCCACCACCAGATGAAGGGATGGTCCAGTTACCGGCCAAACGGCTATTGTAAGTTCCGGGAATCATGTTGTCACTGTTATTGTCGAACCAAAAGATTCCCCCACTCCAGCCACTGTGAACCGGGAAAGCACCATAAAAGCTATTGGCATACAGTTTTAAATCGTTGGGTGTTTTCCAGAATGTTTGCGGGGCAATCTCATCCAGCGGATAACGATCTAAATAATCTTCGTTACATGATGACATGAGCGCCATAACCGCTACAGCTAAACATATATATATTCTAATTCTTCTCATAATAATCTGATTTTTCAAAATTAAAAGGATACATTCATTCCAACAGCAAAACTTTTCTGCAGCGGATAAATTTTACCAGCTCCCCAAGAACCGCCAGTAGTTTCCGGATCGAAAATATCTATCAAGTCAGTCAATACAAACAGGTTTTCTCCGGTAACATAGAAGCGTACCTTGGATAACTGCAACTTTTTCACAAACATTTCCGGCAATGTGTAGCCAAGTTGAACATTCTTCAGTCTTAAATAAGCGCCATTTTGCAGGTAACGCGTTTGAACTTGCTGGTTTTTCGTTCCATTAGTCAAATAGGGACTTGGATAATAGGCATCACGATTGTCTTCAGACCAATAATCTAAGTGTGCCTTAAAGCCTGCTGACTGCCATACACCGCCAGTGCCGCCCCAAAAGTAAGAACCACCAATCGCCAGGTCACGCTTGGCGACACCTGTCCAAAGCATGGAAAAGTCCATTCCTTTCCATTTTCCTCCTGCTGAAAATGCAAATTGATACTGAGGCGTACTATTTCCTATAACCTTCTTATCTCCGGGATTTTCAACAGTATTGTCTCCCCAGTCAATCACCCCGTCATCATTCAGATCCTGGTACATAATATCACCGGCTTTCCACTTCTGTCCGCTAATTTTTGACTGATCATACCAACCATCAAAAGCTGCATCTTCCTGAGCAATGCCCTCAGTTACATATCCCCAAATTTCGCCTAGTTCCTGACCTTCATAATAGGTTGTTAAAATTCCGGTTGGATTGCGGTACTTCGCTACTTTGGTTTTGGCATTTGAAAGTGTGGCTTTAGCATGATAGGAGAAGTCATTAATTTTATCCTCCCAACCAATCACCAATTCAAATCCATTGGTTTGTAACTCCGTATTATTAATTTTTGGGACACCAGTTCCTAATACACCTGGCAAAGCTTCGGCCGGACCAGGCAGGTCGCTGGTATAGCGCTCAAAAACATCCAATGAACCGGTAAGTTGATTATTAAAGATTCCCCAATCAACTCCAATATTTTTGGTTTTCACTTTTGCCCAAGTAAGCGTTGGACTAATCAGTCCAGGTAAAGAAGCATAGTTTGGTCTGCTATCTCCCATAATCCACCAGTTGTTGGTACGGACTGGAATTGTAGGAACATACAGGTAAAGGTATTCATTCTTATTTCCAAGCTGATTACCCAAAGCTCCCCACGATCCACGGATTTTTAAAACATCAATTTGTTCAACATTGAAAAAGTCTTCCCTGGCCAGGTTATACCCCACAGAAACGGAAGGAAATAGTCCCCAGCGCTCATCGCCAGGAAATTTTGAAGAACCATCGTATCGAGCATTCACTTCAAGCAAATATTTCTCCTCAAAATTATAGTTCAACCGGCCAAAAAATCCACGAGTTGCCCAATGCCACTTGCTATCGCCTACATCGTCCTGCTCGCTTGTTGCAGTGCTGATCGAAGGAACTTCGTCGGTAATCAAGCCTTGTTTAGAGGCGTACAGCCATTCGTACTGCTCTAGTTCCTGCTGAAAACCAGTCAATATCTTAAAGGTATGTCCTGAGTCAAACTCTTTCTCGTAAGAACTATAGATGTTCGGAGATGAATACGTTTTTTTACTGGCGCTGGCAGAATAGCTTGTATTAGGGCGCTCGGTATAAGTAATATCATTTGGTCCATGAAGAATAACTGATCCATAGTGGTTGTTACCAATATTGCTTTGAACCGTCCAGTTGTAGTCAAAATTAATTTTCCAATCCTTGATCGGTTCAAGAACAGCTCCCGTTGAAATCAGGAAGTTATCAGACGTACTTTTACTTCTTCCGGACAACAGGTAAGGAATCTCCGAACTTTGATGATAATCTCCGTCTGGCGTATACAGAGGATTGGTAGGCCACCGACGAGCAATATTATGATAAAACAGATAGCGATTATAACTTGGACGATCAGTAACTCCACGAGTATACTTAACATTGGCACGAAGTGACAAAAAGCTATTCACATCGCTTGAAACTTTCGAGTTCATCGTATAGCGCTTGTACTCATCATCTCCATATTTCAACAGGCCTTTCTCGTCATAAAAACCGCCAGATACGTAATAGTTTACTTTATCCTTTTTCCCTGAGACACTAACCGTATGCGTCTGACGTGGTGTCCAGTCTTTATAAAAGACCTCAAACCAATTGGTGTTGGCATTGGCAGTCATGTAAGACCCCCAACGATCCGGATTTCCCGGCTCAGGAAAGGTTCCATCAATACTGGAAGGATCTTTCATATATTGCTCAATACGCCCCATAACTTCATCTGAAAATACAGGAGCAGAATCACCATCATTCAAGCCAGCCTGATTAAAATAATTGGCAAATTCCAAGGAATTCATCATTTCAGGCAATTTCAGCGGTGCCGAATACGTAAATACATTCGAATAGCTGACATGCACGCCTTCCTTGCCCTCTTTTGTCGTAATCAGTACCACTCCGTAGGCAGCACGCGCTCCGTAAATAGCAGCCGAAGCAGCATCTTTAAGTACTGAGATACTCTCAATATCATTGGGGTTGATATCGTTAATACTGTTGACAGGAACGCCATCAACAAGAATATAAGGAGCATCGGTTCCATCCAGCGATCCTACACCCCGAATATTCATGGCCATCGACGAGCCAGGCTCTCCTCCAGTGCTACCAACCGAAAAATTCATACTCGGCAAAACCCCTTGAATAGCCTGCTGAACGTTGGCCACAGGTCGGTCCTCTAATACTTCGGAAGTAACCTGCTCAACGGCACCTGTCAGGTTTATTTTCTTTTGCACACCATATCCGATAGCAACCACTTCTTCAATACCGAAAGTTTCCTCTTCCAGGATTACATTAACAACAGCGTTTGAACCAACAATGGTTTCGTAACTCCGCATCCCAACAAAGGAAAACATCAAAGTTACTCCGGGGCTTACTCCTTTAAGTACATACTCTCCGGCATCATTGGTGATGGTTCCGGTAGTCGTTCCTTTCACCACAACCGTTACACCGGGTAAAGGTAAACCTGCTCCATCTGTAACAACCCCCGATATGTCTTTGGATTGTTGAACTGACAGCCAGGCCTTTTCTGTACTCAGGGCTATTTGGCGGTTATTGATGATGTAAATAATGTCTAAATCAAGAAACAGTTCATCCAGGACTTCTTCAATTGTTCTGTTATTGACAGAAATCTGAGTCTTCTTATTAACATCCACTTTACTAGCTTCATACATGAAGTAGTAGTCCGTTTGATTTTCAATTTCATTCAGCACATTTCTAATGGACACATCAGCCATCTTTAGGCTTAACCGATTGTTTTGTGAAAACGAATCGATGGCAAATGTTTGACCAATAAAAACGAAAAGCAATATCAGCGTTGTTCTCATTACCTTGCACGGTTTAGATTCCCAGAAACTTCGTCTTTCCGGGATCGGTAAAAATTCTTTTTTTTTCATAAATTTGTTTCGATTTGGAATAATAATTCAAATTGAGTTATGCCTTTTGTTCGTTCAAAAGCTAAAGGCACTACGAAATCAAGAGGAGGTGTTGGCGCATCTCCTTTTTGTTGTCTCTTCTTTTTCACATAAGCAAATTAATTTAAGTATTAGTACATTGTTATTTTAATAGGGGTATCGGGGTCATTACTTAAAACAATATCGTAATTAATGGCGCAGCTGAATTTGATCAGTTCCATGATATCCTCAATGTCTTCATGCAGAATCGTTGCATTGAATAAAAGATTGTTGATTCTCGGATTTTTCACTTCAATAGAAACATTATACCAGCGCTCCAGCTTTTTAACCACCTCGCTCATGGTTGCATCGCTGAAAATGAGTAATCCTTTCTTCCAGGATGTATACTGTGAAGTTTCTACTTTCTTGATGGTTAAACCCTTTCCATTTCTTTCGTAATCCGCTTTCTCTCCCGGGCTTAACTGGTGCGTACTGAATTTTCCGGCGTTCGTTTCAAGTTCGACCGCCCCCTTTTCCAGCACCACACTGACCGTTTCATCTTCTGCATAATTCCGAACATTAAAGCTTGTTCCTAAAACACGAACTTTCAAGTCATCGCAATGCACAACAAATGGGTGTTCGCTCTGCTTGGTAACCTGAAAGAAAGCTTCTCCATTCAGTTTAATTTCACGGTTTTGAGAAAAGAATGCGTTATTATAGGCAATTGTAGTCCCCCCGTTTAACCAAACCGTAGATTGGTCGGGCAAGGTAATTTTTGAATGCTCACCATTACTGGCAGTGATGGTAGTGTAGTTTTCCGGCACTTCATTATAAACAAAATCAACAATCGCATTGCCCACAAAGCCTCCAAGGCCAACAATAAAAAACAAAATTGCTGCAATACGCCATTGTGCGAGACTTTTCTCAAGCTTATAGCGCCTTATTTTTTCGGTGTATCTATTCCAGGCTCTCGGCGTATCAACTTTGTCGTAGGCTTCAATTTGACTGGCAATAAACGAATGATTGGTTAACTTGTCAAACAGCTGTCTATTTTCATAGTCTCCTTCGACCCATGTTTTCAGGTCAAGCTCTTCATCCTTGCTTTCTGTTTCGGTAATATACTTTCCGAGAAAAGTTCCTTTTTTTATCGCATCCCTTAAATTCATACCTAACAAACCTGAATAAAACTAAACTTGAAATTTCTGATTTCGCAACTACAACGACATGGAGGAATAAAATGACTACACGAAAACAAAAAAAATTCACATTCGTTAACACACTAGACTTACTTCCCTTTAAACCAAGAGGTAAACAAAAGTAATAAGTTATCCACTTTTTTTCGAAGTATCTTGTAAGCACGGGCTTTTTGCGTCCTTACCGTACTAAGAGCAATGTTCAATTTTTCAGCAATCTCACTATTCGAATAATCTTTTAAGGACAACAAAAGGACTTGTTTCATCGCTTCGGGCAATTTATTAACTTGCTCATATACCATATTAAAAGCCTCAACGCGTATAATTTCCGAAAAAAAGTAATCAACCTCTACCTCCTCTTTTAGTTGGTAGTTTTTATACTTTTCTTTTACTTTTTGATGTTTAAGGTGATCCAAACAATGATTGCGTATGGAAGTGTAGAAAAAGGATTTAACCTGAAACAGATTCTCAAAGCTTCGGGGTTTCTCATAGAAAGCTAAAAAGACATCCTGAACAATATCTTCACAAATGGCAATATCCTGAATATACTTGGATGCGAATGAGGTAAACCCAGCATAAGTATCATAAAAAAAGGCTTGAACATCCAACTGTTCTCCCCCCTTCAACCGAATGTTGCTATTCGTAATCATATCAATATTCTCTTACTGAATTCCTCTTCTCCAATTTTATGAAGGAAAAAGCAGCGTCAAATATAATTTGTAAAAATTACTATTTAATCTTTTAGTGAATAAAAATTTGACCACGGCTTCTGCCAACAACTCAATTCTTATCAAAACACCCAGTCCAAAACTTGTAACGAGCAGAAATGAACAAATGCCCCAATCAAGTTCTCCGGGTGCACATATAGCTGCAGAATTTCCTATAAGAAACGTGTAATAAATCCACAAGCCTATCTATCAGGACGTGCCCCTTAGTCTTGATCTCGTTTGGAGTGCAATTTTCAGCTGACCCCAATTTCCCTATAACCAGCCCTCAATTATTAAGCAAGCACCGTTCCGGCATGAAGTTAGCACCCTCTAAAAATGAACCGACCAAAATTTTCCAATGACTGCTACCACAAAACAATCAGATCAATACAATCCGAAGTAATTTTTTGAAACCCACAGGAGAAAATTTTGTTGTTTCAGAATAGAACAATTTTCTCTCTTCTCCTTAATAGTAAAAAGACAACAATGAAAAACACGAATGATATATTCTCTGTAAACATTCCGGATAGCAATAAACCTCGTTTGGTCATTATTGGAGGTGGCTTTGGAGGTATTCGACTGCTGCGCAAGCTGAACTCCGATAAGTTTCAGGTGGTTTTGCTCGACCGGTATAACTACCATACCTTTCAGCCACTACTGTACCAGGTAGCCACTGCTGGCCTTGAACCGGATTCCATAGCCGGTCCGTTGCGAAAGGTAATCAAGCAGAAGCCTGACACCTATTTCCGAATGCTAAAAGTAAACCGAATCGATCCGGAAAATAAAACACTGGAAACCGTTGCCGGCAATTTGAGTTTTGATTACCTGGTGGTAGCTACGGGTGCTCAAATCAACTATTTTGGCAATAAAAACATTGCGAAGCATGCCTTTCCGCTCAAGCAAGTGACCCATGCGCTGGATTTACGAAGCCATATTTTTCAACAATTTGAAAAATCGGAGATTCTAACCAATCCGAAAGACAAAGAGCGCCTGATGACTTTTGTGGTTGTAGGTGCCGGTCCTACGGGCGTTGAAGTGTGCGGAGCGCTTGCTGAATTAAAAAATAATGTTTTACCCAAGGATTATCCTCAGTTGAATGTCAGCAGCATGCAAATTCATTTAATTGAAGGCCAGGATCGGGTGCTTCCCGCCATGTCGGAGCAGTCGGGTAAACGTGCTTACAACTACCTAAAAAAAATGGGCATCAACATCAGCTTAAACACACTCACCGATGACTATGACCGCATTGTCGTAAAACTCAGCAATGGACAAGAAATTCGAACCGGAACGCTCATCTGGGCTGCCGGAGTAAAAGGCAACCTGGTGGACGGCTTCGACGAAAAAAGTATTCACAGAGGTCAGCTACTGGTAAACAAGACCAATCATATCATAAAAGACAAGGACAGTAATGAAGCATACAACCATTTGTTTGCTATTGGCGATGTCATGCATATGCTTCATGAGGATTACCCCACCGGCTTACCCGGATTGGCACAGGTTGCGATACAACAAGGAGAACAGCTTGCTGTAAATTTAAACCGCCTTTCAGAAAACAAACCATTTAAATCCTTTCAATATACCAACAAAGGGGCACTGGCAACCATTGGCCGAAACAAAGCGGTAGCCGATCTTCCCGGCAACATCAGGCTAAGCGGCATCATTGGCTGGATGATCTGGATGTTGGTACATCTGCTGTTTCTAATTGGCTTTAGAAGCAAGGCCGTCGTGTTTGCCAACTGGTCGTGGAATTACTTAACCTACGATCGCGGCATTCGACTGATTCTTCGCCCTTCAAGCAAGAAAAAAGACTTGGTAAGTAAAGAAATGATTGAAGCCATGAACGAAAAATAAGAGACGAAGACGATGGAGAAAACCAAGCGCTATGCAGATAAACCCCCAAAAACAGAGGTAAGCAGCAATTCTGTCCTAAGTAAATATTAAAACAGAGCATGTTGTGTTCTCGTACTCATGGAAACTTAACGCCATCAAATGCAGTATATTTGAAAGAGACGCAACTTGCTGGCGCTTCGCTTTTTCATCGGGGCCATAAGATATTACATAATACATCTAATCCACTCCTGCAGAATTAAGCGATCCGACTACGGAAACAAACGCCAGCACAAACATTGCTGCTGACTTCATGAAGCAATAATAGATGAAAAATGAATACTAAATCAGATCAATCATGCACAAACTAGTTTTATTACGGCACGGAGAAAGCGAGTGGAACAGACAAAATTTATTTACCGGGTGGGTAGACGTTTCGTTGTCCGAAAACGGAATCTACGAAGCTCAAAATGCAGGCATTACACTCAATGTAAATCATTTTCAATTCGACATGGCCTACACATCCTTATTAAAAAGAGCCATTCAATCATTATGGTACACGCTGGAAGCTCTGGATCAACTTTGGATACCATGGGAGAAATCGTGGCGACTGAATGAACGTCATTATGGCGCGCTACAAGGGCTCAATAAAAAACAAATAGCCTTAAAACACGGAGAGAAACAAGTACACCAATGGCGGCGCAATTATAAAACCAGACCTCCTTTGCTCGACCGTAATAACTCGCTCTCACCCTGCAACCACCGGCGATACCAGAACGTTCCCAAAGACGAACTTCCTTTAGGAGAAAGCCTGGAAGATACTTACCTCCGCTTTTTACCCTACTGGCACCAGGAAATTGCTCCGGCAATAAAGAGTGGCAAAAAAGTATTGATCGCTGCCCATGGGAACAGCTTGCGGGCACTCATCAAGTATTTAGACAACATCATGGATGACGACATCGCTTCACTGGAAATTCCTACCGGGAAGCCCTTGATTTATGAATTGGATGACGACTTAAAACCGATCAAGCATTATTATTTATAATTTGCTGTTACCGATCAAGGAAGTTGAAAGAAACGGTATCGATAAACCCAATCATCCATTACCCAAATGCTTGCTGCGTGGGTTTACGTGACTGAATTTCACAAAAGCGACAAATACCACCCCGCCAACAATGTTGCCCAAGGTAGCCCAAAGTTGAACCCAGCCGTAGTCGGCCAAACCGATTGCTTCACTTGTCAATACGGCTGTGAAAATCTCAATCGATCCGACAATGGAGTGATGCAAGCCTCCCATTCCAATGACCGATGTGATTAGTACGATGATGATAATACGGGAAATAGTTTCCTGCGAGGATGTAACAAGCCACGACAATAGGCCCATGAGCCAGCCGGCTAACAAACCACTCAGTAAAATGATGTACCAGGGGAAATCAATCAGTTTTTGGGCTAAAGATTCAAAGGCATTTAAGCTGATTACCTCAACGGCCGATGGGAGAACCGACAAAATCAGACTAAAAGCGTAGCCACCCAAGAGGTTGCCAACATAAATAACTCCCCATAAAAACATCAGGCTTTTTAGGGAGACATCTTTATTTAGCACCGGAATGACTGCCAGCGTAGTATGCTCGGTGAATAATTCCGACTTTCCGATCACGACAAAAATAAAGCCCAACGGATAAGCGAGAGCCAAAAGGACGTGCAATACCGATGGGTTAACAACTCCATGAAACAAGCTGTACACTACCGCCATGAGAAAAACGCTAAAGCCAACGTCCAGTCCTGCAGAAATAGCCGATAGAAACAGATCCTGACTGGATCGGTTATGCTCATGCATGGCCATTTCAATCTGTTCCTTCAAAATCTCATCAATCTGTTTGGGCTTATTCAGCACATCTTTGAGGTCATTTCTTCTGTTGCGCATGGGTTGTCCTTCTCTTGTTATTTTCAAAAATTCATCCTTCTTCTAAGCAGGAAGCAGCATGCTTCAAGCGTGTTGTTATTCCACAGTTTTCCTATAATTTCCACATGCCCAACTAAGTTTTTAGGCTGCCCCGCAGCTCTATCTTCTGGTCAGGAACACGAGATCATGCCTGTTTCGGAGCTTCCAACCAAACCAATGGCTTTTCAGGAATAGGACTTGTGGTTTCATCTCAGTACTAAAAACAATTATTAAACCATGAAAACACATCGACAGGAGTCGCTCTCGCACGAACTCTCTATTTCTCTCCATACGTAGGCTATAACTACCCGTCGAACTGGCAGTAAAAATCCTAGTTTAAAAATAACGTCCGTTTTAACCACAACGACTATCTTTGATGATGGTTGATTCTTTTAACAAAAACAAAAACACATGAATGTATTAATTACCGGAACAAGCACAGGCCTGGGAAATGGCTTAGCCCAGTATTATCTGAAAGCAGGCTGGCAAGTTTACGGTATCAGCCGAAAAACCAGTACTGACCTGGAAGCTCATCCTCAATTTCACTTTCTGGCTCACGATTTATCAAGTCTGGAAGCAACGGCAGATAAACTTGCCGCTTTTGTCGAATTGGTAGATACTTTCGACTTGGTTATTCTGAACGCAGGTATTCTGAATGAAATAAAAGACCTGCATAACACCCGGCTGGAAGAAATCAAACACGTCATGGATGTGAACGTATGGGGAAACAAGGTATTAATTGATGTGCTAACCGAGCAGGTAAATCATTTGAAGCAAGTAGTTGCTATTTCGTCTGGAGCCTCAGTGAGTGGAGCCCGCGGTTGGAACGCCTACTCATTGTCAAAAGCAACACTAAACATGTTGATAAACCTCTATTCCAAAGAGTTTCCTGAAACTCATTTTTGTGCGTTGGCTCCTGGATTGATTGACACCGGCATGCAAGATTACCTCTACAATTTGAAAGAGGAAGAGAAATTTCCGGTGCTTAAAAAGCTAAAAAAGGCCAAGGGAACAAGCCAAATGCCGCGGAGCAAAGAAGCGGCCCGGATTGTTGCTACTGCCATTGAGCAAGTCCGATCGTTTGAAAGTGGTAGTTTTCAGGATGTACGCAAAATCTAAAACGCCCTCGCCAACAAGAAACTATGCACGAAAAAACAGCGTTAAAAAGGTTTTGTTTCCTCGTAAATAATTTCTAATTTTGCGCGACCATATTTTATGGGTATAGAATTTTAATGTTTAATTAATTAGATGTTTTATGAAAAACCAGTATGAAACCGTTTTCATTGCAACTCCCGTTTTATCTGATGTACAGATAAAGGAAGCGGTAAGTAAGTTCAGAGACATCATCACCGAAGACGGTGGCGAGATTGTCAATGAAGAGGACTGGGGATTACGCAAATTAGCTTATCCCATTCAGAAAAAAAGCACCGGTTTTTACCACTTGATCGAGTTCATGGCTGAGCCTTCTTTGATCGAGAAGCTAGAAACCCAGTACAGACGCGATGAGCGTATCATCCGTTTCCTGACTTTCAAGTTGGATAAATACGCTGCGGAGTACAGTGAAAAGAGAAAAAATAATTTGAAGGCTAAAAAAACTGAAAAGGAGAACTAAGCTATGGCTAACAATCAAAGTGAAATCAGGTACCTGACTCCCCCGTCAGTTGAAATCAAAAAGAAGAAGTATTGCCGCTTCAAAAAGAACAAAATCAAATACGTGGATTACAAAGATCCTGAGTTTTTGAAAAAATTCTTGAACGAGCAAGGTCGTATTCTTCCTCGTCGTATCACTGGTACTTCGTTGAAATACCAACGTAAAGTAGCCAGAGCAGTAAAAAGAGCTCGTCACTTAGCGATGTTGCCCTACTTAACCGATATGTTGAAATAATTTAAAGATTTAAAACAATGGAAATCATTTTATTACAAGATATTCAGAATTTAGGGAGCAAAGACGATCTTGTTAATGTAAAAGACGGTTACGGCCGTAATTTCTTAATCCCTAGCAAAATGGCGATTGTCGCCACTGAATCAGCAAAAAAAGTACTGGCTGAAAATATCAGACAACGTGCACACAAAGAAGCTAAATTGAAAGACGAAGCTTTGGCCATTGCTGAAAAACTGCAAAACAAGCAAGTTGTTATTGCAACTAAAACCAGTACAACCGGTAAAATCTTTGGTTCTGTTAATACCATTCAGCTTGCTGAAGCCATTAACAAAAAAGGATTCGAAATTGACCGGAAACAAATCAAAATTGCTGAAGACAGCATTAAAGAAATCGGTAAATACACTGCCAAAATCAAACTGCACAAAGAAGTCGTTGTTGATTTTGAGTTCGAAGTAATTACCGAAGAGTAATTTTAGATTCACACACACATCAGACACATTTTTTTCAAACAAACAGATAAAAAGCCATCTTGCAGTCGCAAGATGGCTTTTCTCTTTTAAGCCTAACCTTTCTTATAAACCTCACTCATTCTCGTGACTAACAATCATTCGCTTGTTCTTCATGATATTAATAACGGCATCGACAATATAATCATCCTGCATCGTCGCATAATTGAAGATCAGATCAAAATCGCTGTTGTTCATTCTTTGACCGTTCACATGCTCTACAAACAAATCCCGTTGCCGATCGATTTCCAACACATAATCCTGCGCCTCACTTTTGGTCATATTGCTGATCTGCATAATTCGGTTAATCCGCCAGTCCAGCGGAGCCTGAAGCCGAATGCTCAATTTTTGGGAAATATCACGGGCAATCGACCCGGCAGCCCTGCCCACGATAATGAAATTCCCAACCTCTGCAATGCGTAAAATAACATCTCTCACCGTATCAATGACTACCTGGTCATCCGCATCGTAAATTTTTTCCACCGAAAAAGCCGTGGTTACTTCGTGCAATTGCGATTTTACTTCTGATAAAAAAACATGTTTTATACGTCCTGGATCCATCTCCAGTTCTAAGGCAGCTTCCTCAATAATTTCCTTGCTTACCCATTTCCACTCTACATCGCTGCTGGTTTCGGCTCGGTAACTGTATCCCGAAAGAATTTTGGCCAGTTTAATGGCAATCGGCTTAGCAGAACAACCACACTCACGCGAAATCATAATCACCGGTCCGGGGTACTTCGTCTTCTTTTCCTGAGAGGACGAATCGGCTAAATAGTTACTCAAAAAGTTTTTCATAATCGGAAATTTTAAAAATGACCCGTTAGACACTATTAAAGCTACAACCTGAAATCCAAAAAAGTTGCAAAAGCTGCTCTACAATAGCAGATTTAGCTCATGTTTTACAACTATTCTGCACAACATGAAACATTTTACTATTTTCGTCTAAAACTTATTCGTATGGAAAAAATAATTCAAACAGCGCTTGCCTCTTTTGGCATGTCAGGCATGGTTTTCCATGGCCCAAGCCTGAAAGCTAATCCAAACTTCAACATCCATTCTATTCTGGAGCGAACTAAAAACCTATCGGCAAAAGACTACCCGCAAGCACACATTGTGCGTAACTTTGATGAGTTGATCCGGCAGCCCGAAGTCGATTTGGTCATCATCAATACGCCGGATCGCTTTCATTACACCATGTGTAAGCAGGCACTGGCAGCAGGCAAACATGTGGTGGTTGAAAAGCCATTTACCCAAACCGTTGAGCAGGCCAACGAATTGATCCAGCTGGCTAAAAACCAAAACCGAATGCTGTCCGTTTACCAGAACCGGCGCTGGGATGGCGATTTTCTCACAGTAAAGAAAGTGCTGACTGGAGGTATGATTGGACGCCTGGTGGAATTTGAGTCGCACTTCGACCGCTACCGTAACTTCATTCAGGAAGAAACCTGGAAGGAAGAAGGCGATAAACGACATGGCGTGCTATTTAATCTGGGATCGCACATGATTGACCAGGTCGTCCAACTTGTTGGCATGCCTCAGTCCATTACAGCGCATCTGGACATTTTGAGAACGGGCGGAAAAGTGAATGATTACTATGATATCCGCATGCAGTACCCCAATTTTGCAGCCATACTCAAATCATCGTACCTGGTGCGCGAGCCGGGGCCACGCTACAGTCTTCATGGTACGCTGGGCACATTCCACAAATGGGGAATTGATCCGCAGGAAAAACAGCTCAAGGCCGGCCATTTGCCCAACAAGGTCCATTGGGGCACTGAACCCAAAGAATACTGGGGGCAGCTAAATACGGAGTGGAACGGACTAAACGTCAAAGGAACCGTTGAAACCGTGCCCGGAAATTACAAGGCGTATTACGAAAACATCTACGATGTTCTTGCCAATGGAGCTGAACTGGCCGTAAACCCGGAGGAAAGCCGCGATGTCGTTCAGCTTTTAGACTATTGTCTGCAAAGTCACGAAGAAAAGCGAACGATTTTCCTGTAAGCCAAACTTAGTTCCAGGGTAATTTCTGAAGCGCTTTCAATACGCGTCCTTCATTGAATCGTCCTGAATAAAGGACAACTGCATAGCGCAACACTGTGGGCTTAACTCTTGAAATCGAGACAGGTGTTCTTCCCGGCCATACTGCATTCTGCATACTGTTTTGGCTACGCAGGATCCACTTATTCGCAGTTTCAAAATCGTTGGCCGAATAAATCAACATCCCACCACGATTTGCTTTTTTAGCCATTGAGCCATAAATATGCATTAACCTCCCGACTTCAAGCGCTTCATTCTGAGGCACCACTACATTATTTTCAGAAGAAAAAGCAACATCCTCCGGTAGCTTCATGCGAACCGAAAATCCGCCATAGCCTTTCACATCATCCGAGCCACCCAGCGCTACCCCATCGACCAACGCTTTCAGCTCAATTTCAAATTGAATGATCCGATAGTTTCTTTGTTGTTGGTGAAAATCAACCGTGGCCCTTTCTTCCACAAAAGGGCTTGCACCCGCTTTGTAATTTGGTGACTTCCATTCAACGATTGTTGTCAGGGTTCCCAATCCCGGTGAAGAACGAATAAATTCAACTGATTTTACGTCATGAATAAAGTCCTTCAATTCCCATTGATCAGCAATTGATTCTCCATCAATCAACACCTGATGCCAGGCCCAAAAAATTCCGCGATGATGGATATGGTCTTCCGGTGCATTTTCGGTTAGCATGGTGCCGTCAGGCAAATAAACAGGATGAAAAAAGTTGGTGCGCCCTTTATCCAGGTTCATGGCCGGAGGCTCTTTCGAATAGAAGGCAATTTTCTTTTTACCGTCAGTAAATAATATGCCTTCGTCTACTCGCTCCATACTAATTTGTGAAAAGCCGGAGTAATATAAAAAAAGGCAAAATAGAAGCAGGCTGAATGATTTCGAATTCGTCATGTTTGGGTTATAGGCTTAGTTCGTGTCCGACAAAATCGGTTGACTAAGATATAAAAATGCCCTATGACAAGGTCGACTTCAGCCTTAATATTTTGCAAAACACAAAAAACAGACAAGCTACACTTATTGCAATCCCTTTTTAAAGTTGAAGGTTGTTGAAGGTTGATATTGTTCTGAAAAACGGTATTTCATCAAAATCTTTTTAACCGTGTGCTTCGAAGGTTTTTCATGACTCAAATCAATCATAAAATTGGTAAACCCTTCTTTCACCAACTGACTTTTATATTGCAGAAGACTAACAGGTACTTCGGGTGTCACCACCGTAATGCCATCTTTGTTTGTTTTCTGAAACGTTTTATTCGTGTCGTCCACAAACTTTTTTTCATCATTGGCAACCTGCACCGGCATACGCGAATAGAACAACTCAGGATAGGCATGAAGCAACACCACACCTTGCTTGTTCTGCATGGTTTTCAAGTTGTCAAAATCATTCTCCAGCGGATAGCAGAAGTTACGAATACGGTTTTCATTCAGCATCTTAGCTGCAGCATCATTATAAACATACACATTTTCGTTGCTGCTTACCTGACTATCCTTACTCAGCAATAATTTTTGCGATAAATGGCTGATAAAAAACTGCCGAAATCCCTGCGACTCAATCTTCTTCAGCAATTTTCGATAAGCGTCCAGGTGCTCTTCCGAAATAAACTTGGGCAATTCAATGTAAACTTTATGCTTGTTTTGCTGAATAAACCGAAGCGAAAAATCAAAGCTTTCCAAGTCTTTACGCGTAAAAGACAGAATTACACCATCGGCCTCTTCCATACGCAACTTGCGCAACCAGTCGGGCTGGTCAACCCGAATAAACAAGCGTGGTTTCGATGGTCGGGATTTGATGATCAGCTGCTGGCGAAACTTCTTTTTCTCGCCATACGGAAGTGCTTTCATACGTGCATGTGGCAAATTGCCAAACTTACCCGGGAAACGCTGCTCGCGGCGTCCAACCCAAAACAACTCATCGCCCACATGAATTTTCTCCTGTCCGGTAAAGGTAAATGAATAACGGTTGCCATCCGCCTTCAAGTCTCGCAGCTTAACATTCACCGTACTATCGTCTTTCACATTCCGAATTCGAATGCGGTCGCCTTCCTGCATTTCAGTTTGCGATTCAAACGACACCTCACCTTTATTTAATCCCTTGATAAACCCAATTGAGATTCCGGTATTAGAGGTATCGGTAATACCATCTTTTACATCCTTACCTAAGAAGTAAGCGATTTTTTCACGACCAAAATCCAGCTTCAGCAACTCTTCGGCCTCCGCCTTCTTCTCCGGATGATCAATTGCCATTCGATAAGCTTTGGCTACCCGAAAAACATAGTCAGCCGATTTCATGCGCCCTTCCACCTTCAGCGAGCTAATACCCAACTCCTTCAGTTTTTCAAGGTTATTCAACTGCTGATTATCTTTCAGGTTGAATAAGAATTTGCTTTGCTGATTGTCCTGATAGATGCGGCGACACGGCTGGGCACACAAGCCCCTGTTGGCGCCACGCCCTCCCAGGTAACTGCTAAAAAAGCAAAGTCCGGAAAACGAGTAGCACAAAGCGCCATGCACAAACAATTCCAGCTCCGTTTTCGCCCGTCCGGCAATCTTGGTCAGCTCGGTCATGGTTAACTCACGAGCCAGAATCACCCGGGCAATTTTCATTTGCTCCGAAAAATCAACACCCAGCGAGTTATGATTGCCCATTTGAGTACTGGCATGAATCACCAATTTGGGAAAACGCAATCGGGCAATATAATATAAGCCCCAATCCTGAATAATGATGGCATCAACGCCAGCGCGTTCCAAAAAGGTAAGCACATCCAGCAAATCATCAATTTCTCTATTTTTGATTACCGTATTTAAAGTCAGGTAAATCTTCACCTGCCGTTTTTTCGCTTCTTGCAAGGCAGCCAGCAAATGACTTTCGCTGAAATTCGTGGCGCGTCCTCGCGCATTAAAATTCCGCATACCAAGAAAAATGGCATCAGCACCAGCTTCCAGTGCTGCGTAAAAAGACTCGGTATTTCCGGCCGGTAACAGTAATTCAGGTTTTGGGTTTCCCATAGCAATTTGAGTTTGTGCAAAAATAGGGATAATCTTCAGCAGCCCCAGTATTTATTTAAACAGAAGCTTAGCCCATCGCTTATTTTTACCAATTATAAATTACACAATCCACCCAAAATTGTTATCTCCAGATTGCAAAAAGTAAAACTTACTGTTTACTTTTGTTTGCAGAAATTAGATTACAAGTGGAAAACCTCATACAGATTCATCAGACACTTTTTGAACAACCGCGTAAGACTATCCGACGCGAATTAATCGATGAAATCGATTGGTCTCACCGACTCATTTGCATCAAAGGATTTCGTGGCGTGGGTAAAACAACCTTTCTGCATGACTTGGTGAGAGAGAAGTACCTGGAGGATAAATCCTGCCTGTACGTCAGCCTTAACAATTTCTATTTCACCCGCAGAAAGATTTACAATTTTGCCGATGAGTTTTACAAGAAAGGTGGTAAAGTTCTCATCCTCGATCAAATTCATAAATACCCGGAATGGTCAAAAGAGCTGCGCGCCTGCTATGACGACATGCCGGGCTTGAAAATTGTTTTCTCGGCATCTCCTGTTTTGCGGGTTATTGAGGGCAATGCCAACCTTAAGAATATTGCGAAAGTCTACCATCTGGAAGGCTTGTCATTCAGAGAATACCTGAATTATCGTGGGAAGTTCGAGTTTCCTCACTATACCTTGGAGGAGATTATCGCCAACCACCAGCAAATTGCGCAGGAAATTACCACTCAGGTAAAACCCCTGGCCTACTTTGAGGAGTACCTTCAAATTGGTTTTTATCCGTATTTCCTGAACAATAAGCCCTTTTACAACGAAACGCTGCTAAAGCATGTGAATCTGGCTCTGGAGCTGGATGTGACTTACCTTAACCAAATTGAGTTAAAGTACCTTCCCAAGCTTCGGAAGTTATTGCAGATTATTGCCAGCGAAGTACCATTTTCGCCCAATGTCAGCAAAATCAGCACCGATGTGGAAACCTCACGGGCTACGGTCATGAACTATCTGCGCTACCTGAAAAATGCGCGTCTTATTAACATGCTTTTCTCTAACGGTGGCGAAGATCAGATGAAAAAACCGGATTTGGTTTATGCACATAACACCAATATTTTATTTGCCGTAGAGCCCAATAACATTACGAACCGAAACTTGCGCACCACCTTTTTTTACAACCAGGTGGGTTATCTGCATAACATGAAAAGTTCGAACAAAGCCGACTTTAAAGTCAACGACAACTACCACTTCATCGTGGGAGGAAAATATACAGAAGCAGAAAAAGGAACATACGCAGCGGCCGACATGATTGAAGAAGGCAGTGGCGATAAGATCCCCTTGTGGCTATTTGGATTTTTATACTAGACACGAGTTGCTAGTCTCTGATTCGAATTTGAAACTTGGAATTTAAAATTAGAATATACATTTGAAATTTAACTTGAATAAAATGGCAAAAGAAAAAAAATTCATTACATGTGACGGAAACTATGCGGCAGCGCATATGAGTTACATGTTTAGCGAAGTTGCCTGTATCTATCCTATTACTCCATCATCAACGATGGCTGAGTATGTGGATGAATGGGCAGCAAAAGGTAAAAAGAACCTGTTCGGACGTCCTGTCCGTTTAGCTGAATTGCAAAGTGAAGGTGGCGCCGCCGGTGCGGTTCACGGTTCATTGCAGTCTGGAGCTTTAACTTCGACTTACACGGCTTCTCAGGGGTTATTGCTAATGATTCCTAACATGTACAAAATTGCCGGTGAATTGTTGCCGACTGTTTTCCATGTTAGTGCCCGTGCTTTGGCCGGACATGCTTTGTCTATCTTTGGCGATCACTCTGATGTTTATGCTGCTCGTCAAACGGGTTTCGCCATGTTGGCTGCCGGTTCAGTACAAGAAGAAATGGACCTGGCTGGTGTTTCTCACCTGGCGACCTTAAAATCACGCGTGCCTTTCCTTTCTTTCTTCGATGGTTTCCGTACTTCTCACGAAGTTCAAAAAATCGAAGTGATCGATCAGGAAGATATCCGTCCATTGATTGATTACGATGCGTTGCAAGCTTTCCGCGATCGTGCTCTGAATCCAGAGTCACCATTAACACGCGGTACTGCTCAAAACCCCGACATCTTCTTCCAGGCGCGTGAAGCGTCAAACTCATTTTACGATGCGGTTCCTGACATCGTGGAAGAATACATGCAGGAGATTACCAAACTAACCGGACGCGAATACCACCCATTCACATATTATGGTGCTAAAGATGCTGAAAACATCATCATTGCGATGGGTTCAGTAACAGAAACAATCAAAGAAACCATTGATCACCTGGCTGCTCAAGGGCAAAAAGTTGGTTTGTTGTCTGTTCACTTGTACCGTCCGTTCAGTGCAAAATATTTCATGAACGTATTGCCTGCTTCCGTGAAGCGTATTGCTGTGCTTGACCGCAGTAAAGAGCCCGGAGCAAACGGTGAGCCTTTGTACCTGGAAATCAAAGACCTTTTCTACGGAAAAGAAAATGCCCCTGTCATTGTTGGCGGACGCTTTGGTCTAGGATCAAAAGACACCACTCCATCACAAATCATGTCAGTATATGAAAACCTGGCTATGGCTGAACCTAAAAATGGTTTTACGCTGGGTATTGTTGATGATGTGACCTTCAAATCACTTCCTTTAAAAGAAGAAGTAAAAGTTTCTCCCGAAGGTACTTACGAAGCTAAATTCTATGGATTGGGATCGGATGGTACGGTTGGTGCAAACAAAAACTCCATCAAAATTATTGGTGACACGACCGATAAATTCTGCCAGGGTTATTTCGAATACGACTCGAAAAAATCGGGTGGTTTCACTTGCTCTCACCTGCGTTTTGGCGACAGCCCAATCCGTTCAACTTACCTGATCACTACGCCTGACTTCGTGGCCTGCCACGTTCCTGCCTATGTGAACTTGTACGATGTACTGAAAGGTCTGAAAAAAGGTGGTTCATTCTTGTTGAACTCGATTTGGAATGAAGAAGAAACCAAAAAACGTTTGCCAAACGCCATGAAGCGTTACCTGGCTGAGAACGAAATCAACTTCTACATCATCAACGGTACTAAACTGGGTGAAGAGCTTGGATTAGGAACTCGTACCAACACGATCATGCAGTCTGCTTTCTTCAAAATCACTGGCGTAATTCCTTACGACCAAGCGGTTGAAGCGATGAAAAAAGCAATTGTAAAATCATACGGTTCTAAAGGCGAGAAAATCGTTAACATGAACTTTGCCGCTGTTGAAGCCGGTGGTCAAAACGTAACCAAAGTTGAAGTTCCTGCTGAGTGGGTTGACATTAAACTGGAAGAAGAAGTTGCTGCAACGGATCGTCCGGAATACATTAGCAAATTTGTTGATGTAATCAACGCTCAAAAAGGAAATGACCTGCCTGTTTCTACTTTCAAAGGGTACGAAGACGGAACCTTCGAGCAAGGAACTGCCGCTTTTGAAAAACGTGGTATCGCGGTTAACGTTCCTGAATGGCAAGAAGACAACTGTATCCAGTGTAACCAGTGTGCTTATGTTTGTCCTCACGCTGCTATTCGTCCATTCCTGATGACCGAAGAAGAAGTGGCGAGTGCACCAGAAGGCACAAATACAAAAACAGCTACACCAACCAAACAATTCCCTGGCCTGAACTTCCGTATTCAGGTTTCAGTATTGGATTGTACTGGCTGTGGTAACTGTGCTGATGTTTGTCCTTCAAAAGAAAAATCACTTGTTATGAAGCCACTTGGTACACAAGAGGCCGAAGTGGCACGCTGGAACTACATGGACAAAAACGTGAGCTACAAAGAAAAAGTAGTTGACAAATACAAGTCGGTTAAAAACTCTCAGTTTGCTCAACCGTTATTCGAGTTCTCCGGAGCTTGTGCTGGTTGTGGTGAAACACCATACATCAAATTAATTACTCAGCTTTACGGTGAGCGCATGATGATTGCCAACGCTACAGGTTGTTCTTCAATCTACGGTGGATCGGCTCCTGCAACACCTTACTGCAAGCACAAAGAAAGCGAACAAGGTCCAGCATGGGCGAACTCCTTGTTCGAAGACAATGCTGAATATGGTTTCGGTATGGCCGAAGGTGTTTCGGCACAACGCGATCGTATTGAAGCCATCATGAGCGAAGCGCTTCAGACTGGTATCAGCGAAGACGAGAAAGCAGCTTTCACAGCCTGGATTGAAGGCAAGAACGAAGCCGAAGCATCAAAAGCAGCTTCAGCTAAAGTACTGGAAGTACTGGAAGGCAAAGAAGAAGCTTACGCTAAAGACATCGTTAGCCTGAAAAAATACCTGGTGAAAAAATCCGTTTGGGTATTTGGTGGCGACGGATGGGCTTACGACATCGGTTACGGTGGTTTAGATCACGTATTGGCTTCAGGCGAAGATGTAAACGTATTGGTAATGGATACCGAAGTTTACTCTAACACCGGTGGTCAGGCTTCTAAATCAACTCCGGTTGGTGCGGTAGCGAAATTCGCTTCTTCAGGTAAGAAAATCCGTAAAAAAGACTTGGGTGTCATGGCTATGTCTTATGGTTACGTTTACGTTGCACAAGTTGCGATGGGCGCCAACCAGGCACAATACCTGAAAGCACTACGCGAAGCAGAAGCTTACCCAGGACCATCTTTGATCATCGCTTATTCTCCATGTATCAACCACGGATTGCGTGCCAGCATGGGCGCTTCTCAGGCTGAAGAGAAAAAAGCAGTTGAGGCAGGTTACTGGTCACTGTTCCGCTACAACCCATTGCTCGAAGCGGAAGCTAAAAACCCATTTGTTCTGGATTCAAAACAACCAGACTGGAGCAAATTCCAGGATTTCCTGAATGGAGAAGTTCGCTATACTTCATTGAAAAAATCATTCCCGGAACAAGCTGCCGAGCTGTTCAAAGCTTCTGAAGAAAATGCCAAATGGCGTTATGCTTCATACAAGCGATTGGCTGCAATGGATTTCAATCCTGAAGCAGTTGAAGAAAAATAATAAACGAAAAAAACCGTTTTATTATATCACAAAAGCCATCTTCCTTCGGGAGGATGGCTTTTTTGCATAGGGCTTAGGGCATGAGGCTCGGTGCTTAAAAGCCTAACCTTTAATCTCGGGAAATTAACCCGAAGGGTTTAACAACAGTAGCCGTAGGTAAAACCTACGGAAAACGATCAATAACGCGACACACCAGAACCCTGGAAAAGCGTTCAACTAGTTTAGGTGTTTTTATTGTTGAATATCACAGCAAATAGCATTCATCAAATTCGATCTCCCTTGTTGCACCTACGGCTATTATTTTTGAATCCTATTCCGGATTCTAGCTTTCTTGGACTGACCCCCTCATAGATTCAAGCAAGGAGGAGTACTTTCACCCAGCGCGAAAGGGAGGTATTGGTTTTGTCGACCAACACCCTACCCCAACGGCACTTTTCATTTCTTTTCCGATGAAACAACCTTGTCCTTTTGGTTTGATCCAAAAGAACGAAAAGATTAAGGCTAACGATGCTTTTGAACGAAAACGGCGGATCAGTCACTCCCCGAAAACCAACTCCTCCCGCTGGTCGTCAAACAGGGTTTTCTTAGCGAGTGCCCACGCGGATTCCCTCCCTT